>JAUYSA010000381.1 GCA_030696545.1 Hyphomonadaceae bacterium | reverse complement strand
CTCGGCAACGGGCGGGATGGGGCCTTGCGATGCTGGAAAGGGGATCAATCTTGCGACGGGCGCGTCTGTGTGTGCTGCGGCTGCGGCGATCTATTCACGTGAACCGGACGTGGTGATCATCGCGATCCACGGGATGAACGACTATGCCGGCGCCTTCAAATCAGCCGGGGCGTGGTGGTCCGGGCATGGCGCTAAGGTCTATGCGTATGACCAGCGCGGCTTCGGAAGGTCGCCCAACTGGATGATCTGGCCATCTCACGATGTGATGCGGAAAGATGTTCAGACGGCCGTATCGCTCGCGCGTCAGCGGCATCCTGAGGCGAAGATCGCAGTTGTTGGCGAGAGCAGGGGCGCGGCGGCAGCCGTCACGGCGTTTGCCGAGGAACCCAGGATCGACGCGGATGCGCTGGTCCTGTCGGGGCCAGGGTTCAGGGGGTGGGGCGTGCTGCCATGGTTCTACAGCGCCAGCCTATGGGTGAGTTCGCATGTGCGGCCGGACTGGGTCGTCGTGCCGCCGGAGGGCGTGCGCATCGTGGCGACCGACAACAACGCCAAGCTGCGCGAGATGTGGTTCGATCCCTATGTGCAGAAATCCAACCGGATCGACAGCGTCTATGGCGTCGTCTCGATCATGGAGGAGGCCGACCAGACGATTGATCGCCTGCCTGCGCGGGTGCCCACCCTGATGCTGTATGGCGCGAAGGACGAGATCATTCCGCCGGAGGGTGTAGAGCGGGCAGCGCGGCGGATGCCGGGGCATGTACGGACGGCATATTACGCCAAGGGCTATCACATGCTCATGAACGACCTGCAGGCTGAGTCGGTCTGGAGGGACATCCTGGCATTCATCCGGAAACCCGATGCTCCCTTGCCGTCGGGGGCGCCGCCGATCCCTTTCAGCCGGGAAACCGCTGAAAATCGGTGAAATTCCACCGATCCCGATCGCCCGAAAATTAACCAAAATCAGCTAGGTTCATAAGACTGGGGATCAACGGTCGAGGACTTCGCGCGCCATGCTTGCGCAAGTGAAGAAGATGGCAGGTGGCGACGTAGCCGGGCGCTTTGGGGCCTGGTGGAGCGGTCGTGACTATGTCGCGCCGGTCGAAGGCGAGGGCGAAGCCGCCAAGGCCGAAGAGCCCAAGGCGGCCGTGAAGGAAGTCAAACCGGCTGCTGTGGTCGAGGCGCCTGTTGCGCCTGTGGCCGTCGAGCAGGAGCACGTCACCCAAACGGCGCCGGAGCGCGGCGAGCCGGTAGATGGCGGCAATATACGTATCCGTGCGCTCGAGACTTTGTGGGGTGAAGGACGGCTTGCGCCGGGATCATTCGCGCTCGACACGCGCATGGTCGACGCTCTGCTTGAGCTGGCTGACAAGCCTGGAGACATGGGATTCATCGGTGCCGACGGCGCCCTGCTGAATGCGTTCGCAGCGCAATCTGATCGCAAGGCTCTGGCGACCGAATGGCGGACGGCATGTGTGGCCCGTCTGGGCGTACTCGTGCCGTCGGCTGTGGTCACGCGTGGCGAGGTTGATCGTCCGCGCGGGTTCACTGATCAGTCGTTGCAGGCCATCGCGAGCGTGGAAGCGTTCGCCTATGCGGATCACAAGGCGGGTCTGGTCGGCCGCGTGTATCGCGCGCTGAATCATGATGGTCGCTGGGTGTTCCTCGATACGACCCGGCGCACGAAGAAGACGCCGGCGGAAGCTTTTGCTTCTGCTTGGGCCGAGCCGCTGCTTTCGACCAATGACGAGATTGAAGAGCTGCTGAAGCTCGCCGGCTTCAAGTCGGTGCGTAAAGTTGCAGTCACGGAGCAGGTGCTGGCGGCTGCGAAGCAGGGCTATGCCAACCTTTCGCAGGTGCTCGAGAATGCGGCGCAGAGTGGCTTCACGGGGCGCGAGGGCGCGTTGTTCCTGCAGGAGCTGGCGTGGGAAGCGCAAAGCTGGCGCGCGCGTGCGCGTGCGCTTGAAGGCGGCGCGCTGGAGATGAATCTCTGGATCGCAGACAAGACGGAACAGCTTGCGCCGCTGGAATTGTCGGCGGAGATGCTCGACGTCGCGATCCAGCCGGATGATGCAGGCGCTGCCGACGCGCTGTTCGACAAGGCCTAGGCTGGCCCGGTTCATGGCCTGAAAACACGATCTTTCTGCTTCTGGCTGACAACAGCGTCGCGATGAGCATATTCGTGCTCACCTGCCGGGTTCACCCTCTGCTCGGTTGACGCTATACGCGCGCCCAAGCCGCCCCTGAGCGGCGTCTGGAGCGTTGCCCATGTTCGACAAGCCCGCGTTCGCTGGTCACGAGAGCGTCCATCACTTCTTCGACGCAAAGACGGGGCTTCGGGCCATCATCGCGGTTCACTCGACCGCCCGCGGCCCGGCCGCAGGCGGATGCCGCATGTGGAACTACGCGACGGCCGATGATGCGTTCGTGGATGCGCTGCGGTTGTCCGAGGGCATGAGCTACAAGAACGCCATGGCCGACCTTCCGCTCGGTGGCGGCAAGGCAGTGATCTGGGGCAACTCCAAGACCGACAAGACGCCGGAACTGTTCCGCGCGCTGGGACGCGCGATCGCGACGCTGAACGGCAAGTACTGGTCGGCAGAAGATGTGGGCGTGTCGGTACACGACATGGCGTATGCTGCCGAAGAAACGAAGTACGTGGCCGGGCTGCCTACGGGCAAGGCGGCGAGTGGCGATCCATCGCCTGTGACGGCCAAGGGCGTGTTCCTCGGCATCAAGGCGACGGCGCTGCGTGCGTTCGGGACGGATGATCTTAATGGCCGACACATCGCGGTGCAGGGCGTGGGGCATGTCGGCGCCTATGTGTGCGGGCATCTCGCGAAGGCCGGCGCCAGGCTGACGATCACCGATGTGAACCAGGAAGCACTGGCTGCTGTCGCAAAGGACACAGGCGCGCAGGTCGTGGCGCCGGGCGAAATCTATGATGTGGCCGCCGATATCTTCTCGCCGAACGCGCTGGGAGCGATCATCAATCCAGATACGCTGCCGCGCCTTAAGGTAAAGGCCATCGCCGGCGGGGCTAACAACCAGCTCTCGACGCCGGACATGGGCGAGAAAGTGCTGGAGAAAAGCATCCTTTACGCCCCGGATTACGTCATCAACGGCGGCGGGATCATCAATGTCGCCGCTGAGATTTCCGGCACGTATGACCCGGTCTGGGTCGAGGCGAAGGTCCAGCGGCTGGTGCAGACGCTGGGCGAGGTCCTGGATCAGGCCAAGGCCGAGAATCGCCCGACAAACCGTGTCGCTGACCAGATTGCCAGGCAGCGGATTCTCGCCGCTTAGTTGAATTAACGTGACGTTCCTTTAATGCGCTGATTTGTTGCGTTGCAGCGAGAGCGCATTCGGGCACTGTCTGGCTTATCTCTTGCTAACTGGGTGGTGGCGCCGCCCAAGACTGCGGCAGGTTCGGGTAGCCGCCCGATCCATAAGCTTCAGATAGCGGCGGCCAGTGGTGTTGGGACTTCGGGGGACTTCGCATGTCTGAAGTCGTGGTGCAGATCAGCGCTGATGAGAGCAGGGACCCGTCCCGCCTCATGCACGCACTCGATGCTTTTGCAAAATGGGCCGCAGAAGCAGGCCTTTCCACGGAATTTGGCGACGCGCCGGACATCATGATGATGACCGAGCACACGGGCGGAGAGATGCGTCGCAGGCTGGTTTTCCAGGACCGCGAGCATGCCGCACGCTTCCTGGTTTTCTGGCGGACGGAGCGCCAGCGTTACCGTCTTCCGGAAGGTCTTCCGGCGAGCGCCTGAACGAGTTTTACCTCAAACCGTACTAGTTGACCCAGCGCGAGACAGCGTGGGCATATCCACGACTCATAGCCTGTGGAATCGGCGGTTTATGGTGCAGCGCACTCGCGAGTTTCCCGCAGTCATTCCAGATACCCAGCCCGGCTATTCCAGAACGAAAAGGGTCGAAACGCCCGCCCGGCGCGAGCGCGCCGGACACGCATATGGTCCTGCGCGAAATCGGGGATTTCCGGGGCGTTTACGACCTGCTCTGGCCCTCCGGCGGGGCCGCTATATAGAGGCGCGATGCCCGCGCAGCCCAATATGAGGAATACCGGCTCTCTCCGCGTCGCCGTGGTGGGCGCGGGGATTATCGGCCTGAGCGCTGCGTTGGAACTTCGCGCACGAGGCGCGGACGTGGCGGTTTATGAAAGCGGGACGGAGCTGGGCGCCGGTGCGACTGTGCGCGCGGCGGGCATGCTGGGCGCGGCGTTCGAGTGGGCGATCGAGGCAGACCAGCGGGCGCTGGCGGCGCTGGCCCGTCATGCGGGAATGCTATGGCCGGATTTCGCCGCACGTATTGAACGCGCGGGCGGGGGCAGCCTCGAGTTCTCGAAGGAAGGCGCGATCGTCGTCGCCCGCAGCGATGCCGAGACGGAATGGCTGGAGACGCTGGCCGCTGCCTGTCAGGCGCGAGAGCTTCCGGTGCGGCGGTTGTCAGCTGCCGAGCTGAAGCGCGAGGAGCCAGCTCTGACGGGTGTGGTTAAAGCGGCACTGGTGCTGCCTGAGGACCGGCATGTGGATGCGCAGATCGCCCTTCAGCGCCTTGGTGCAGCTCTGTCGCGAGCAGGCGTCGGCTTCCGGTTTGGCCGGAGGGTGGAGCGGATTGTCGGCGGGCAGGTGTTCCAGATGCCGGATGGCGAACGATTTGACCGCGTCGTGCTGGCGACGGGCATGGGATCGTTGCCTGTTTTCGTGGGACCACGGGGCGCGCCGTTGGAGCATGGACTGGTGGAAGCTGTTCCGGTGAAGGGCCAGATGCTGGCGCTTGCTCCGGTAAATGGCGGACCGAGGCATGTGATCCATACGCGCGATATCTACATCGTGCCCAAGTCGCGCTGGGTGCTGGTCGGCGCGACAAGCGAGCGCGGGCGGGCGGATACCAGTGTTGATCCCGCGAAAATCGCGGCGCTGAAATCCCGTGCGGCGGAAATGGTTGGCGTGCTGGGAAGCGCCCCGGAAGTTACGGCCTGGGCCGGTATCCGGCCCGGAACGCCTGACGATGCGCCAATGATCGGGCAGACGGCCATACCGGGTGTTTTCGCGGCGCTGGGGCATTACCGTAACGGCGTGCTGCTGGCGCCTGCGACTGCGGAGCTAGTCGCGGATCAGGTGATTGACGGTAAAGTGAGCCCGCTGGCGGCGGCCTTCGACCCGCTGAGATTTGACAAGCAGGGCGAGGCGCCGCACTCGCCCTCGCAAAAGGACTAAACCGGGTAATCGGGATTTCGGGAGAGACGCATGCACAACATCGCCCCCATGACGGAAGACCAGCAGTCGATCCAGGATGCGGTCGCTGCTGTCTGCCGCGAGTTCGACGCGGAATACTGGCGCAAGACGGACGAGACCGGGAAGTGGCCAGAAGAGTTCACCAAGGCGATGGCGGATGGCGGCTGGCTCGGCATCGCCATGCCGGAAGAGGTGGGCGGTTCGGGTCTTGGCCTGAAGGAAGCGTCGATCATGATGCAGACGGTCGCGCGATCGGGCGCGGGCTTCACGGGCTGCTCGTCGATCCACCTGAACATCTTCGGCGCAAAGCCGATCGAGAAATTCGGCACGAGCGAACAGAAGCAGGAATTCCTGCCGAAGATCATCTCGGGCGAACAGAAGATGTGCTTTGGCGTCACCGAGCCGAACTCTGGCCTCGATACGTCGAGCCTTGAGACGCGCGCTGAGCGCACCAACTCCGGCTACGTCATCAACGGCCGCAAGATCTGGACGACGGGCGCACAGCGCGCCGACAAGATCATCCTGATCGCGCGCACGACGCCGAAGGACAAGGTGTCCAAGCCGTACATGGGCCTGTCGCTGTTCTACTGCGACATGAAAGGCATCGAGGCCAAGCCGATCCCGAAAATGGGTCGCAAGGCCATCGAGTGCAATATGCTGTACTTCGACAATGTCGAAATTCCGAAAGAGTCGCTGATCGGCGAAGAAGGCCAAGGCTTCAAATATCTGCTGCAGGGCCTGAACCCTGAGCGCGTGCTGTTTGCTGTCGAAGCGATTGGCCTCGGCTTCGCAGCGCTTGAGCGCGCGACGACCTATGCGAAAGAGCGTGTCGTGTTCGGCCGCCCCATCGGCCAGAACCAGGGCGTGGCGCATCCGCTGGCCAAGTGCTGGGCGGAGCTGAGCGCAGCAGAGCTGCTCGCATACAAAGCCGCTGACCTTTACGACAAGGGCCTCGAGTGCGGCGCGGAAGCGAACGCCTCGAAGTATCTCGGCGCGGAGTACGGCTTCAACGCGTGCGAAGCCGCTGTGCTCGCACACGGAGGCATGGGCTATGCGAAAGAGTACGACGTGGAGCGCTACATGCGCGAAGCGATGATCGCGCGCATCGCGCCGGTCAGCCGCGAGATGATCCTGAACTTCATCTCCGAGCGCGTGCTGGGACTTCCGAAGAGCTATTGACCTGCTCTGCGACGTTGTCTCACTATTTTTCGAATAGCTTAGAGGTTTGGGCATGAAGAATCCCGCTTGTTTCGCAATGGCGGCATGCATTGCATTGATGACTGCGATCGCTCCGCAGGCCTTTGCGCAACAGGCAACGGCAGAGAAGCCGGTCATGTGCTGGGACTACAATACGCTCGCTGACGGCGCCGGAAGCCGGTTCGGGATCAGATCCTCCGTCGACGACCAGATCCTGAGTCGCGCGGCCTATTACACTGTCAACAAGCTGAAGGCGAAGGTGAACTCGCCGCTGGCGGCAGGAGTAAGCACCTGGTTCAAGCTTGAACTTCGGGCTGAGGCGGAGGGAGTGGACGCTCCTGTGGCGCTGTCCGGCCTTCTGGTTGAACTGGAAAATCCGATCTTCTCGTCGACAATCGCCGGTGAGCAGTCTGAAGTGCACGTAGATGACAGCGGCAAAGTTATGCAGCTCAGGCTTGTGCCGCTGGAGGCGCGGTTCAAGGCCGCAGACACAGTTGTCAGCGTGCCGTTCAAGTCTCAGGGACCGGACATCCGCCGTCAGGACGTTGAAGTGCGGCTCGGCGCCTATTCTCCACCTTCACGGCGTAGCGGCGAGCCATCGCAGTTCGATCCCAAGGCAACATTGCCGTTGATAGCAGAGATCGACGCCGCCTGGAGAAAGGCAGGATCTCTGATGATCGAATTTGCGCTTGCTGACAGTGGCGCCGCTGTCGCGACATCCGACGCGTTGCCTTATATCGGCGAGAAGGCGGCGGCCGAATTCGTGAAGATGAATGGCCGGGCGAGCCAGATGATCAGCGGCGGCAAATGCCGGTTTCTGACGGATTGACGCCAGGCTCGCGCATACTGAAAACACAGATGTTTCAACGGTGTGAGCAGCTCGATATTTAAGGCCGCACCTCTCGTCTGCTAAATGGGATTGCCCTGCGAACAGGGATGGCTACCCTTTTGTAGGGTAGGGACCTGTTTTTAGTCGAGGCAGGGAGTGGTCCATGACCTGCGTGCCGGCGTCGAACCCTTCGGTTTCCCGCCCAGCATTTCTGCCGCAGCTGATGATGTGGGCCGGCATGTACGCCGTGCTGTTCACCATCGCGGGCGGCATGATCGCCTACATGTACAAGCCCGACTGACAGCCGCCGCTATTCCTGCACGCGCGTGAGGCGCACGCGGTTTTGTGCGCCATCAGTGCCGGTGTAGATCAGCCAGATATCGTCGCCTGCCCATTCCGTTTTGATGGACTGGAAGGGACGGCCGCGCATGCTGTTGGGGTTCATCGACACCAGGGGGCGGAAGACGAGTGTGCTGTCTTCCAGCGTGTAGGTTCCGGCGAAGCTGGTGAACTGGGTGAATGCCTTGCCGAGGTCTGCCTCTGTTGGTGTCTCGCCCAGTGGCTCGCGGGGCGAGAAGACAGATACGAACGCACCGGCGAAGTAGGGAGGGGCGAAAACATAGTAGCCGGGCTGCATGTCGTTGAGGTGGGCACCGGTATGTTCGCCTGTGCCGATGATCATCTCGGCGCGGCGCCACACGCCTTTCAGTTTGGCGGCATCCGGTGAGACTTCCACGACGCTGGCGTCGAGACGCGTCAGTTCGGTCCGGATCTTCCCGTCGTCGGGCGTGGTTGTGGTGAGCCAAACCTTGTCGTCGACCCATAGCAGTTCGTAGTCGGCGGGAGCCGGGGCGATCATGCCCGCAGGGTCTTTCGTGACTTCCGGCGTGACGGTGAGCCGGGAGTCGTTGCCGGTGTATGTGCCGATACTTGCGGTAAACGGCGCGAAGGCGCGGGCATGTTCGGCGTCCGTCGGCTTTTCGCCGATGTAGGGGCGGGCCTCGAAACCGTTCACGGCCGTGAATGCGTAGTGGCTTTTCGAGAAGATGTAGATTGCTGGCTGAACATCGACTGTGTGAGTGCCGATGTCCGCGCCATATTCGACGTCGACGCGGGTGGCGTGCCATGCGCCTTCGAGAACGGGCGGTGGCCGTTCGGCTGCAGAGGCTTCCCTGGGCGAGGGATTGCAGGCCCATAGCGGCGCGAAGGCCAGGGCGGCTGCGATCAGATGTGTGTGCTTCATGGCTTGCCTCGAATGCTGGATCGAAACGGCTAAGCAGGATCAAACTACCACGTCCGGAATCGCATGTAATGCTGCGGCGCCGAGCAGCAGTTGCGATTATTCGAGGCCAGTTGCGAACGTTCGCAACTTGCGTGTGCGGGTATTGGGCAAATAGCTTGCCGTGTTCGGCAAGCTGGCGAGATGACTCATGAAATCGATACTGATCACCGGCGCGGGCAGCGGAATTGGCCGCGCGACTGCGGCGGCATTTGTGAAGGCAGGCTGGGGCGTAGCGCTGGTCGGACGCAGACCGGAAGCGTTGGAGGAAACCGCCCGCATTATTGGTGGCGGGTTGGTGCTGCCGGCTGATGTGACGAAGGCCGATCAGGTTGAGGCGGTGTTCGCCGAGGCAGTTGCAGCGTTCGGGCGGCTGGATGCGCTGTTCAACAATGCGGGGCGCGGATCGCGGCCGAAAACGATTGACGAGATGCCGATCGAGGACTGGCAGGCCGTGCTTGATGTGAACCTTACGGGCGCGGTGCTGTGCTCACGGGCGGCGTTCGGGCAGATGCGGAAGCAGAGTCCGCAGGGCGGGCGGATCATCAATAACGGATCGATATCGGCGCACGCGCCTCGGCCGGGATCGACGCCGTACACAGTAACCAAGCACGCGATCACGGGGCTGACGAAGTGCCTGTCGCTGGACGGACGGGCGTTCGGGATTGCGTGCGGGCAGATCGATATCGGCAATGCGCTGACCGAGATGGCTGCGCCGATCGCGAAGGGTGTGCCACAAGCGGATGGTCGGATCATGGCGGAGCCGACGATGGATGTGGATGACGTTGCTAGAGCCGTGCTGATGATGGCGGAGCTGCCTCTTGCATCCAACGTGCAGTTCATGACGGTTATGGCGACGAACATGCCCTTCGTTGGAAGAGGCTAGGGAGAATTCATGGGACGCGTTTCAGGCAAGGTTGCGCTGGTCACGGGCGCGGCGAGCGGGATCGGGCGGGCGTGCGCGGAGGTGCTGGCGCGCGAGGGCGCGACGGTGATCGCGACGGATGTTCAGGCGCACAAGGGCGTTGATGTAGTCGCTGGCATCGGCAAGGCGGGTGGCACGGCCGAGTTTGCGCGGCATGATGTGACCAGCGAGCAAGAGTGGAACGAGATCGTTCGGCGCATCGAGAAGGATCACGGGCGGCTGGATATTCTCGTGAACAATGCCGGCATCGCCGTGGGCGGCATGGTGACGGATCTTTCCTTGGAGGATTTCCGGCGGCAGATGGCGGTGAATGTCGACAGTGTGTTTCTGGGAACGAAGACATCGCTGCCGCTTATGCGGAAGCATGGCGGCGGGGCGATCGTGAATATCTCCTCGGTGGCAGGGCTTCGCGGCGCGCCGAGATTGTCGGCTTACTGCGCATCGAAGGGCGCGGTGAGGTTGTTCACGAAGTCGGTCGCGCTGGAGTGCGCGGCGATGAAGGATGGAATCCGCGTGAACTCGGTGCATCCCGGCATCATTGAGACGCCAATCTGGATGCAGGTGATCCCCGGCGCGAACGAGCCGCCAGATCTCGATGCGCTGACTGCGTTCCGCGTGCCGCTGGGCGTGAAGGGACAGCCGCTGGATATTGCGAATGTGGTGCTGTTCCTCGCCAGCGACGAGAGCCGTTATATGACCGGCGAGGAAATCGTCGTCGATGGCGGGATGACGGTCGGATCGCTGTAGGGCGACCCGACTTCATAGCTAGTCGCTCAAGAGCGACCAGGCATCACTGGGTGTTGCGCCACTTTTCCATCGAGGCGGAGATCGCGAAGGTCTCGCGGTATTTTGGCGAGTCCGACGGGCGCGGCGGCTTGGCGGCGGTGAGGGCCATGATCTCCGCCAGCTTGTTGTGGGCGGCGCCGGACTGGCCCGCGCCGATATAGGCGTGCAGTTCGATCAGGGCGCTGGAGAGCAGGTCGTTGGCGCGGATGATGAAGTAGGGCTCGTCGTCGGCGAGCTTTGTGTAGGGGTCGTATTTCGACGGGTTGGCCTTGGAGCCGACGGGGGCAGTCATGGGAGCCTCATGGGTGAATCGGGCGGAGTGTGCAGGATTCTGCGGCTGGGCGCGAGGCTGTGGATAAGGCGCGCGGGCGCGGCCTCGCTGGGGGGGCGAGTTGAGGTGGGATTGGGTGCGCTGGATTAGGGCGCTAGAGAGACGGGTGGGCGTGTGCCCCCTCCGTCTCGCCGCGAAGACGCGGCGATCCACCTCCCCCGCCTTCGGCGGTGGAGGCAATTCCCTTCAGTCGCGTTTGCCTCCCCATGCGTAGCAGGGGGAGGTGGATCGCACGCGTAGCGTGCGAGACGGAGGGGGATGGTGAGGTGTGGCTTACGGGGGTGAGCACGCCCTCGTCCTTCGAGACGATCGCTTCGCGATCCCTCAGGATGAGGGCT
>JAUYSA010000378.1 GCA_030696545.1 Hyphomonadaceae bacterium | reverse complement strand
CAGCGGTGCTGCGCGTATTTGCGATGTTCGTGTCCAGCGTCGTCTCAACATTCCAGATGATCCGGGTCCGTCCCAAGCGTGATTGGCACACGCATGACGATGAAGCCGCTCTGCCCCGAATGACGACCGACACCAATCACAAGGAACTCATCGCTGTCCCGCACGACAGCCCGATAGCCCTCATCCTGAGCAGCACGCGAAGCGTGCGCCCGTCGAAGGACGAGGGCGTGCTCACCGCCATGGGCCACACCTCACCATCCCCCTCCGTCTCGCTGACTACGTCAGCGATCCACCTCCCCCTGCTACGCAGGTGGAGGACAAGACTGAGGGGAATTGCCTCCACTGCCGAAGGCGGGGGAGGTGGATTGCGTGCTCTTGCGCGCAAGACGGAGGGGGCACACACGCACCATTCTGGAAGCGGATCTTGGATCCGCGTTCCCCGCGAAGGCGCGGGTGAGGAGTGGCGCCGTAGGCGCGAATTGGTCCGGGGGACCAATTCGAACGACGCAAGCCCTGAGCTATGCGAAGGGCCTCCAGTCCTCTTGAGCAAACAAGCGCGCAGAGCGCTCAGAATCCCTCCGCACAAAGTTTGGCTTCCCGCCTTCGCGGGAAACACGGCGGATAGATTCCGCCCGCCCATCAGCCTGATCTAACCATCAGGCCCACAACCGAACCCACCCCAACTCGCCCACCAGCGAGGCCGCGTTCGCGCGCCTAAACCCCAATCTCCCGCCGCACCCGCTTCGGCAGCCGCTCCGCCACCAACCGATGCGACACCTCCAGATACCCCTTCAGCTCCCGCGCACTCAGCCCCGGCTTCGCATAGCTCTGGATCCACTTCATCCCGCGCGAAGCAAAGTAAGGCGCACCCCTGCACCCGGGCGCATCCTTCAGAACTTCCCACCCGATGTCGGAAACCTTGAACGTGATCCCCGGCTCATGGCCCTTCTCGAACCACGCCACCGCAAACACCTTGCCCCCGACCTTCCAGACCTGCGCCCCGCCCCACTGCTCAACGAAAGTCGTCGCAGGAAGCGAACCGCAGAACGTGTTGAACGCCTTCAGGCTCAGCGGCACTAGCTGATCGCGACCGGATTGATCACCATCTGCACCGTCCCCACCATCCGCGGAATCCCCAGCACGAACAGAAACTCCTTCACCCCATCCGCGGCCAGCTGATTGGTGTCGATCGTCTCGAGCACATGCACGCCTTTCTTGGCCAGCAAGGTCTGGTGAACGATAAACGTCTTCCCCGGCGGCGAGGGCAAAGCCTCAAGCGCAACCGTGTCCGATCCGATTGCCACAACACCGAGATCCGCCAGGAAGATCGCTCCATCTTCCCCAATGCCCGGCTCGCGCGAGCGATAGAGATCCTTGTCGCTCAGCATCTTGCCCGCCATCCAGCCGGTGTGGAACAGAACCACATCGCCCTTGCCGATGGTGACGCCCTGCGCCTTCATCGCCGCCTCGATCTCGGCGCGGTTATAGGTGTCGCCCACTTCAAGCATCGGCTTGCCGAACTGCTTGGTCATGTCGATCAGAACGCCGCGCGTAACGATCGGCGGAATATCAGCCGTCTGCAAAGCGCGCGTGGTGGCGACTTCCTTGCCCGTGATCCCGTTATAGTAATGATGGTCCACCCCAAGATGTCCGAAGCCATCGATCTGCGTGCCCACGCCCATCGAGCTGGAGATCTTTTCGTCGAAAGCCGTGACCCGCTGCGATCCGTTCGAGGTATAATCCGCATCCGGCCCCGGCGTCCGCTCGACCGTATATTGCCGCGTCCCATAAGCCGCCGACTCCGGCGCGGTCGGAATGCCCAGCGCATAGACCTTGCCGGTCTTCACCAGACCCGCCGCGCGCTTAACCCCCTCGGGCGTGAGATTGTTGACGTTCCCCAGCCGGTCGTCCTCGCCCCACGGCGAATTCCACCACGGCTCGGAATGCTGTGCCGACGGCGCGGTAGTCTGTTGCGCTATTGCACTCTCGGAACAGCAAGCCAGCACAACCGACAACGCAAAACGCTGCAGCATGTCCATTCGATCGCTCTCCCTAAGGTCAGCTCACCGGCTGACTCGTATTTCGAGCGATGCTGCCACAGCCATGACGTGGGCGACAACGCCCTCGCCGCAGGATCAGGGATAAAGCCTGTTCGTGCTCCACGGCTGGCCCCGGCCCTCGCGCGTGAACTCCAGCCGGTCATGCAGCCGGAACGGCCTGTCACGCCAGAACTCGATCCGGGTCGGGACCACCCGCCAGCCGATCCAGTGCGGCGGACGCGGCGTCTTGCCCAGAGCATATTTCGCCGCAAAGCCCGCGATCCGCTTCTCCAGCTCGAACCGCCCCTGCATCGGCCGGGATTGTTCAGACGCCCACGCCCCGATCTGGCTGTCCTTGGCCCGCGACGCGAAATAGGCGTCGGCTTCCTCAGCGGTAACGGTCTCGATCTTCCCTGAAACCCGCACGGACCGCCGCAGGCTCTTCCAGTGGAAGCACAGCGCAGCCTGTCCGTTGGCCGCGAGCTGCCGCCCCTTCCGGCTTTCGGCGTTCGAATAAAACACGAACCCGTCGCCCGAAACGTCCTTCAGCAGAACCATCCGCACATCCGGCGCGCCATGCTCATCGGCGGTCGCGAGCGCCATCGCGTTCGGATCGTTCGGCTCTTTCTTCTTGGCGTCTTCCAGCCACTCGCCAAACAGCACGAACGGATCCGTCTTCGCGAACCACGCCCCATCATCCGGCGAATTCGCCGCCGACCGCGCATAGTCCTCTGCGCTGGGAGACGCCGGAATACCCTTGTCAGCCATCAGACAATCATCCCGCCATCAACGCGCAACACCTGCCCCGTGATATACCCCGCCTTGTCGGACGCAAGGAATGCGACAGCATCGGCAATATCCTGCGCCGCGCCCCAGCGCTTCTCCAGCGGTACAAGCCGCCCCATGCGCTCCAGGGTCTTTTCGCGGTCGAGCCCCTTCGAGAACGCGGTCGACCACATGCCGTCATCGATCACGCCTGGCGCAATCGCATTCACCCGAACGCCCGCGCGGCCGAGATCGATCGAGGCATTGCGCGTGAACGAATTCACCGCGCCCTTCGACGTCGAATACGCGATCTGCCCCAGCGCACCCGAGAACGACGACACGGACGAGATGTTGATCACCGTACCCTTCCGCTTGATCAGCGAAGCCGACAGCGCATCAGTCAGCAGGATCAGGTTCCGCACGTTCACGTTCAGCGTCTCGTCGAGCCCTTCCGGCGTGACCTTGCCCATCGCCTGCGCAGCGCTGACGCCCGCATTGTTGACAAGGATATCCACCTCGCCCAGCGCCTTCAGCGCCTGCTCCGCCGCAGCCTTCCAGCCATCGGCCGAGCTCATGTCAGCCTCGATCGCCACCGCGCCATTTGGCAGGCTCGCCGCCAACGCCTTCAGCTTGTCAGCCGAGCGCGCCACCAGCGCCACCTTCGCGCCATCGGCCGCCAGCGTCCGCGCGATCGCCTCGCCAATCCCCCGGCTTGCGCCGGTCACAACGGCGGTCTTGCCCGTGAAGTTGTAGGTCATCGCGTTGGCTCCCGAGTTTTGCCGGGACCCTATCGATACGCTCCAGCCTGCGCCAGCCGCATCAGGCCGGTGCGGACGCTGCGATCACCGCAGGCTGTCGCCCGAGATAGTAGACCGGCACACCCAGAGCGATCAGCACAAAGCCCCAGATCAGCGACTCCTGCCCCGCGCCAAAGATCGCGAACGCCGCATAAAGCGCGGCAATCACGGCGACAGCGGCCCATGCCCGCGCATTGCGCCAGGAATGCTTCAGCTCTGCCAGCGCGCACACGAGATAAGCCACGAGGCACGCAACCGTCGTCATCATGATCAGGAAGGTGAACGCGCCCACAAGCCCACGGGAATAGTTCAGCAGCAACAAAGCCGACGCCAACGCCGAGCTGAATATCAGCGACACCCACGGCGCTTCGCCCTTGTTGAGCTTCGCCAGGATTTTCGGCGCAATGCCTTCCAGTCCGGCCGCCATGGATTGCTGCGCGGTGCAGAAGATATTCCCGTTCAACGATCCCGCGATGGAAACCAGCGCGCCCACCGTAATCAGAGGCGGCGCCCACTCGCCAATGCCGCGCACGGCGTCCGCGAAGGGCGAGGTCGACGATCCCAGCTGCCCGGCGGGGATCAGCAGCATGACGGCGGCAGTCGCGAGGATATAGACCACAGCGGCCGTGATCGTTCCGGTAACGACAGCGCGCGGCAATGTGCGCGTTGGGTCTTTCACATTGCCCGCCGGCATCGCGCCAACATCAAGCCCGATGAATGCGAACATGGTCAGCAGCGCGGTCGCCGAAAGGATGGCCAGCGGCTCGTCCCCGCTTGGATTCACCGGCGGCAGGTTCTCCGTCTTGCCCGCGACAAATCCCCAGATGATGACCAGCGCGAGCGGGATCAGCTTCAGCACTGTCAGCAAAAGCTGGACGAAGCCAGCCTCCTTCACACCCCGAACCAGACCGAGCGTCACCGTCCAGATAACAGCGACTGCAACAGCGGCCTGATAGCCCGGCTCGGTCGAAAGTCCCGGAACGATGGCGGTGAGATAGCCGACGAAGCCCACGGCCAGCGCCGCCGTCGAAATAACGCACGCGACCCAGTTGCTCCACCCCACGAGAAAACCTGGCAACCTCCCGAAAGCGTCCTGCACATAGATCTGCATCCCGCCCGATCGCGTCGTCCGGGAGGCAAGCCGCCCGATCGCAAGCGCAATGGCGATAGACCCGCCCGCCGTGATCAGCCATCCGCCGAAGCTCAGCCCGCCATAGGGGGCCAGCAACGCCGGCATCATGAAGATGCCGGTGCCAATCATCGTGCCTACGGTAAACGCCCAGCACTGCCAGAAACCAATAACCTTGGCTGTCGGTTGCTCAACAACCGTCCCCGTATCGTCTGCCATCTCGACCCCGCTCAGACGTCCACCCTGCGACGATATCGGGAAAGCTGCCAGTGCAATTCGCGGCCGGGGCGGGAAGGCTGTTCAAAGCCGGAGAATTGCGCTTAAGGGTTGGCCATGTCGCACAATACCTATGGCCATATGTTCCGCGTGACGACCTGGGGCGAAAGCCATGGCCCGGCCATTGGCGCCGTCGTGGATGGCTGCCCTCCCGGGCTCAAGCTGACGCCGGAGTTCATCCAGCAATTCCTCGACAAGCGGAAACCTGGCACCTCCCGCTTCGTCACGCAGCGCCAGGAAGAGGACAAGGTAAAGATCCTCTCAGGCGTGTTCGAGGACGATCGCACCGGCGGACCCGTGACCACCGGCACGCCGATCTCGCTGATGATCGAGAACACCGACCAGCGCTCGAAGGACTACAACGAAATTCGCGACAGCTATCGGCCGGGCCACGCGGACTATGTGTACGACCAGAAATATGGCGTGCGCGATTATCGCGGCGGCGGGCGTTCGTCTGCCCGCGAGACCGCATCGCGCGTTGCCGCCGGCGCAGTTGCGCGTCTTGTGCTTGGACCGTCGATCTCCGTGCGCGCCGCCATCGTGCAGATCGGGCCGCACGCGATCAACTACGACAACTGGAGCTGGGACGAGTGCGAACAGAACCCGTTCTGGTGCCCTGACAAAGAGGCCGCCGCTAAGTGGGAGGAATTCCTCGACGCGACGCGCAAGGCTGGCTCGTCATGCGGCGCCATTGTTGAAGTCGTCGCCGAAGGCGTGCCGCCCGGCTGGGGCGCACCGATCTATTCCAAACTCGACAGCGATATCGCCATGGCGCTGATGACGATCAACGCCGTGAAAGGGGTCGAGATCGGCGCCGGCTTCGACGCCGCCG
>JAUYSA010000308.1 GCA_030696545.1 Hyphomonadaceae bacterium | reverse complement strand
CCATGATCGCGGCATCGAGATTGCACGGGTCTTCGCAGCGGATGCCGAGGCAGCCATAGGCCTCGGCCAGCTACACGAAGTCGGGCAGCGCCTCGGAATAAGAGTGCGAATATCGCTCGCCGTGGAGCAGCTGCTGCCATTGGCGGACCATGCCCATCCATTCATTGTTGAGGATGAAGATCTTGACCGGCAGGTTGTGCTGGATGGCGCAGGACATCTCCTGCATCGTCATCTGCACCGAGGCGTCGCCTGCGATGTCGATCACAAGCGCATCGGGGTGAGCCGCCTGCACGCCGATGGCGGCGGGAAGACCATAGCCCATCGTGCCGAGACCACCCGACGTCATCCAGCGGTTTGGCTCTTCGAAGTGATAGAATTGCGCGGCCCACATCTGGTGCTGGCCGACTTCTGTCGTGATGTATGTGTCGCGATCCTTGGTGAGTTCGTAGAGACGCTGGATCGCGTATTGCGGCTTGATGAGCTTTTTCGAGTTCGGATAGGCGAAGCCCTTGCGGGCGCGCCATTCGTCGATCTGTTTCCACCACGGCTTGATGTCGGGCTTGGCCGCGCTGCTTTTCTTCCAGCCCTTCACCAGCGCGTCGAGCGCCTTGCCGCAATCGGCCACGACGGGAATATCGACGCGGACGTTCTTGTTGATCGAGGAAGGATCGATGTCGATGTGGATCTTCTTCGAGCGCGGCGAGAAGGCGTCGAGGCGGCCGGTGACGCGGTCGTCGAAGCGGGCGCCGACGCAGAGCATCACATCGCAATCGTGCATCGCGTTGTTCGACTCGAACGAGCCATGCATTCCGACCATGCCGACCCACTGCTTGTCCGATGCCGGAAAGGCGCCGAGGCCCATCAGCGTTGACGTGACTGGCCAGCCGGTGGCTTTCGCAAGCGCGCGCAAGGATTCAGAGGCCTGTGGGCCCGAATTGATGACGCCGCCGCCGCTGTAGATGATCGGGCGCTGTGCGCTGGCCATCAGCGCGACCGCTTCCTCGATGCGCTTGTCCTGCGGCTCGGTACGCGGATGATAGGTGCGATGCTCGATCGCCTCGGGGCCGATGTAATTGCCCTTGGCGAACTGAACGCTCTTCGGAATGTCGATCAGCACGGGACCGGGGCGGCCGTGTGTGGCGACGTAGAACGCTTCGTGGATGACGCGCGCGAGGTCGTTCACGTCGCGCACGAGATAGTTGTGCTTGGTGCAGGAGCGCGTGATGCCAACTGTGTCGGCTTCCTGGAATGCGTCCGAGCCGATGAGATGAGCGGGCACCTGGCCCGTGAAGACGACCATGGGGATCGAATCCATCAGCGCGTCGGCGAGCGGCGTCACCATGTTGGTCGCGCCCGGACCAGATGTGGCAAGCGCAACGCCGCAACGGCCGGTGGAGCGCGCATAGCCTTCAGCCATGTGACCGGCGCCCTGCTCATGCCGCACGAGGATGTGGCGCACCTGCTGCTGCGCATAGATCGCGTCATAGATCGGAAGGACGGCGCCGCCCGGATAGCCGAAAATCGTGTCGACGCCCTGATCGGCGAGTGCGCGCAGTACGATCTCGGCGCCTGTGAGCTGTTCGGCTTCACCGGCCTTGGGCGCTTGGGTCTGCATCTTGGTGTTTCCGTCCATCTCGCCGCTCGTCAGTCTTTTTCAGATTTGGGATAAAGAAAAAGGGCCACTCGGGCCCTTTGCATGCGTCTCGCCGTTCAGCCCGGTGCGTTTACCGGGCCGGCGGCGAGCCAATTACGAGTACGAGCGCCTGAAGGCTGCCGGACACGGGGGTTTCTCCCAAAAACACTATGGAAAAGGCCAATACCGTTTCACACGCGCAGCGTCAATCTGGTCCGGAGGGGTAGAAATGACCTTTGGGGGTCTCCATGAAATACTGTCTGTGTTGCACTACACGAATAGCTCATGTGGTGTAATTTCGGCCATTTGGTTGCACCACATGAGTTATTCGTGTAGTGTAACAACATGCTTCAGATACCGGCATCATTGCAGACGACTTACGCAAATCTGCTTCAGGCGCATCTAAACCAGCCCAGCTTCGATTTTGAAGGGGCGCCGTTCACGATCGAGAAGCGAGGCAAACTCTACTGGTATGCAAACCAGCGCAGTGTCGGCGCATCTCCCACACGACAGCGCTATCTCGGACCCGACACCGACAAGATGCGTGCGCGCATCGAAACTATGCGCAGCCAGAAGGCGGATCGGGAGGCGCTCCGCGCATCATGCACGCGTATGGTTGCCCAGCTTCGAGCGGGCGGCATTACAGCCATTGATCGACAGACGGGTACTGCACTTCGCGCTCTTGTTCGAAGCGGCGTCTTTCGCTTAGGCGGCACGCTCGTCGGGACGCAAGCCTTTCGACACTACGATCTTGAGCTTGGCGTTGCGCTTTCAGGAAGCGACAGCGCGGACGCGCAGCTCCGCGAAACACGGGATCTCGACATCGCAAGCTTTGAAAGACTCTCAAACACCATTGGCGACGAAGCTGATCCAGACCTCGCGCAGTCTCTGCTGGAGCTGGGCTACACGCCGGTCAGCCGACTGGAACGCAACAAGCCGACAAGCTGGCGCCATATGCATTCCACATATGACATCGACTTCCTGACGCCCTCCTTTGACGAGCGCCAAGGCCCGACGCATCTAGCGTCGCTCAACTTATGGGCGCAGGGCCTCCACTATCTTGATTTCTTGATCAAGGATCCGATGCCCGCTGTTTCGATCTACATGGAGGGCCTGCTCGTTCAGGTTCCGCGTCCGGAGCGATATGCGATCCACAAGCTCATCGTCTCGCAACAGAGGCCTGCAGGCTCAGGCGTAAAGGCACGCAAGGACATACAACAAGCGCGAGCTATCATCTGGGCCATGGCGCACGATCGGCTTCAGGAGATCAGCTCGGCAATTGAGGAAGCAGACGCGATGGGTCCGAAATGGCGCAAGGCGCTAGATCTGGCTCTCAACCTGGAGATCGCCCCTGACGATCCGATACAACCGGGCGATTATGCAGAGTTTTCAAGCAAAGCCTTTGGTCAACCTGTCCGGCTACGTATTTCTGGCAGCGCGCTGGTTCAGATTGCAGGCGAGGATCGAGGAATCATTGCTCTAGCCCGAAAGCATCGCGCAAGAATCGAACAGATGTTTCGTAGCAGATTTCGCGCCGCGCCCGCGCCGGACATTTTGCTGGCGTCCTACAATCTTCCGCCCAGTTAACCCACCCGCACCTCCGCCCACAAATCGACAATCACCCTCGCTCTCACATCCAACGCGAGCGAGGGGATGCGGGGCCAGAGGGTGAACTGGTGGGCTATCCAGGTCATCTGGCGTTTGGCGTAGCGGCGGGTGTCGCGTTTGCAGCGTTCGATGGCGTCGGGCAGCGACATGCGGCCGGCGAAGTGTTCGGCGAAGCCGGGCATACCGTGGGCGCGCATGGCGGGGAGTTCGCTGTCGAGCTGGCGGGCCCAGAGGCGGCGGGCCTCCTCCAGCGCGCCGAGCTTCATCATCCTGTCCACACGGGCGTCAATGCGGGCGTAGAGGTCTTCGCGCGTGGGCGTGAGGGCGACGCCGACCCATGAGCCGGGCTCAAGCACGGGCGCCTGCTCGCCATGGAACGACGAGATCGGGCGGCCGGTGGCGATGAGAACTTCGAGGGCGCGAGCGGTGCGTTGCCTGTCCTGCGGATCGATGCGGTCCTTGGCGGCAGGATCTTTAGCGACGAGGTCGGCATAGGCGCTGGCCTGATCGGCTGCGACGCGGGCGCGAGCTTCGCGGCGGGCGGCTTCGGGAATGGGCGGGATTTCCGAGAGGCCGTCGGTCAGCGCCATCAGATAGAGCCCGGTGCCGCCGACGATGATCGGAACCTTGCCCTGCCCCTGCAGCTCCGTGATCTTTGCCTCGGCTTCTTTCGACCACACTCCGGCGGAATAGCGGGAGGCGGCGTCGACATGGCCGAAAAGGTGATGCGGCGCGGCCGCCTTCTCGTCGGCATCCGGGCGGGCCGTCAGGATATCGAGGTCGGTATAGACCTGCATGGCGTCGGCGTTGATGATCTCGCCGTCGAGACGCTTCGCGAGGGCAATCGCGAGCTTTGTCTTGCCGCTTGCCGTCGGGCCGTGGATCAGGATGGCAGGGCGCATTCGGTAGTCTGTTATCCCCAACTCTGGCGGTTCACTGTTTACGCGTGACCGCAGCGCCTGATAGAGCGCGAGGCGGTGCCCTAACGCGACACGGCTGTAACGTCCATGACCCTTGTTCTGACCCTTGTTTCACAAAGCAAAGACGTGGGGCCGCTGGCGCAGGCTGCGCCCGGCGGCGCGGGCGATGTTGTGGATCGCTCCGGCGGCGGATGGCGCGTGGCTGAGCGGGAGGTTGCTGGCGGCGCGGAACTCGTCAGCTGGCTGGAGGCGGAAACGCCGGGCGCTGGCGCCGACTGGGCGATCACGCCGAAAGGAAACCGGAAGAAGCGGCTGCTGATTTCGGACATGGATTCCACGATCATCGGGCAGGAATGCCTGGACGAGCTGGCGGATTTTGCGGGCCTCAAGGCGGAAGTCTCCGCGATCACCGAGCGGGCGATGCGTGGGGAACTCGATTTCGCTGGCGCGCTGACCCAGCGGGTGGCGATGTTGAAGGGGTTGAAGCTTGGGGCGCTGGAGGCGTGCCACAGCGACCGCGTGCGGTTGAATCCCGGAGCGCGGGAGCTGGTTGCGACGATGAAGGCGCATGGCGCGCGGGCTGTTCTGGTTTCGGGCGGGTTCGGTTATTTCACCTCCCGCGTTGCGAAGATGGCGGGGTTCGATGCGGATCGCGCGAACACGCTGATCGATAACGGCATGGCGCTGACGGGCGAAGTGGGGATGCCGATCCTTGGGCGTGAGGCGAAGCTGACGGCGTTGCTGGAAGAGACGGCGGCGCTTGGTCTGACAGCTAACGATGCGGTGGCGCTGGGCGATGGCGCGAATGATCTCGACATGATCAAGGCGGCGGGGTTGGGCATTGCGTACCATGCCAAGCCGATCGTCGCGGCGCAGACGACGGCGCGCATTCAGCACACCGATCTGCGCGCAGCGCTGTTCTTCCAGGGCTATGCGGTTGGCGATTTCGTCTCCGCCTGATCAGAACAGCGTGTAGCTGAGGAAGACGCCAAGCGTCGCCTGATCTTCCGATCCGCGCAGCTGGACGAGCGGGCTATCGCCTGCATCGCCGGAGAGTTTGTCGTAGCCGGCGAAGACAACAGCCGTCCATGCATTCGAGATCGGCATGATGGCGGTAGCGCCGATGCCGTAGGAATGCACGCCGCCTTCTGCGTTATAGACCGGCAAGCCGGATGCGATGGACTCGCCCGGATCAACGCCGAAATAGGCCTCGTTGAAATCGTCGCTGACGAGACGAATGCGCGGGCCGGCTGACCAGATCACCGGCGGGCCGAACAGCGAAGCGCGGCCGGACCATTTGACGCCGAGATCTGCGACGAAGCCCTTGTGGCCGGAGACGGCCTGGCGCGCTTCTGCGCTGAGCGTCACGCCGCCGATCTCGTATTCGACGAAACCGCCCAGCTCGAAGCTGGTGTCGACATCGTCGAGACCGGCGAGGTCGGCCGAGTCATCTCCCGTGACGGCGAAAGGCTGGTCGCCATTGGCATCGCGCGAGAATTTGATGCGGGCGATTGGGCCGGCGCGCAGATCATCCGTGTTGATGGCGCGATAGCCGACGCCGTCCTGCACCGAGGCGAAGAATTTGTCGCCGTAAGCGACCTGGATGTTGGGGAGGATGGAGAGACGATACGCGTCGTCGCCTTCATAGGTCGGGGCGAGCAATCCGCCGGCGCCGACCGTCAAGCTCCAGCCGTCATTGGCAGGACGCTCCTGAGCGATCGCCTGACCTGCTGAGGCGGCGACGAAGGCGACGGTTAGCAAATGACGCATGGCGGGACTTTCGTGCTGAACTGGGAGACTTACGCGTGAGGTGGGTTGATGGATTGGTTAGCGGGCCGAGATTCCGTGGGGTTGGGGTCACGAATGCTTGTCGTCTGGCGGGCGGCGGTGGTGGGTGGGGTGCATCTTGATGCACCGGGTGGTGGCGTGGTGCATCAAGATGCACCCTACGATTCCCTTGATCGTCATTCCCGCGCAAGCGGGAACCCAGGGGTTGCGTACACCGTACTCGCATCCCCTGGATTCCGGCTCACGCGCTTTGCCCGTATCCGGAATGACGATGAGAGAGTTGCGGACATGATCTCTCCGCCGCGTCCCCCGCGAAGGCGGGGGTCCAGCCTTGCGCGCTTCGCGCGCATCTTTGCCGAGTGAGTCTGGATCCCCGCCTGCGCGGGGAATGCGGACCTGAAGGTCCGCTTCCAGATACGCGCTCTCAATCGCACGGACGTAATCGTCCTGCGTGATGCCGTCTCTCATCCCTCGAAAAAGAGGGAGCGGGGCGCGTGATGCAGCGCCTTGGGTTAGTCCAGTGCCAGACAAGCGCCTGGCGATGCGCGTCATCACGCGCCCCGGTTCGGCCGTTCCTTCCCGGTATGGCAGTTCCGGAGTTGACCTCGACATCCAGCAGGGGAAGCCCACTGGCGCCTTAGCTCCATAGCCAGTGACCGGTGCAACGTGTTCGGGGTCATTCCGAAGACCCCGGACCCTCCGGTTGTAGCCCCGGAGGCAATGCCATCAGCGTTCGCTTCGCCTCTTCAACCAAGGGGGGTCGCATACGCCCTCCCCGAGTCCCGACTGGCTTCCTTG
>JAUYSA010000288.1 GCA_030696545.1 Hyphomonadaceae bacterium | reverse complement strand
ATCAGCGTGGTCTTCGCTGACTCCAGCGCGGCATAATCCGCGAAACTCGGCTCCTTGCGTGCGTCCTCACGGAACATCCAGTCGCGCTCATCCTTGTCGACGATCCATGTCGCGCCAGAGAACAGTGCCGCGTTGCCGACGTGATCATAGTGGCTGTGCGAGATCGAGAAATAGTCGATGTCGGCCGGCGCCACACCCAGCTCTGCGAGCTGCTGCTCAAGCGTCTCGTCCAGGGTCGTCGTCTCCGAGGCCCCCTTTTCCGCAGGCGCGGCGGCAAGGGCCGGCGGCACGCCAGCATCCCACACCAGATCGCCCTGCGGATGGCGGATCAGATAGCAGGGATCGACAAGATCCCGCGCCTGGCCGTCATAGACCTTCTCATCCGAGAACATCGCCGCGTCCTTGACGTGGAACCGCCCGCAGTCGAGCGCAAACAGCTTCACCGCAGCGACCGGCTTGGTCAGTTCCGGCACAACAGTCGCCTGCACGCGCACATTCTCTTCACACGCAACCAGCGCGAGTACCGCGAGCCCAATCACCAAACGCTTCATCGCCGCCTCTCCTCGCGGATTCGCACGCAATGTCAGCGCAGGGCCCACTGGGGTCAAGCTGAGCGCTATACTCGCAGAACGGGCCAGGCGCTGCTAAGCAGCGCTATTTCACCCGGATATAATTGACACTGGGTTTTACCCGGGTGATATATACTCCAATCCGGGAGGCCGACCTCATGACCCCAATACCCGTCGCCATCGCTTTCGAGGGCGACAAGCGCATATCGGCCGGCGCCCTGATCGATGTCGCCATGGCCGTGCGAAAGCGCGTGGCAAAACCCACGCATGAAAACGTCCAGGTGTTCGACTACTCGACAGGAAAGACGCTTCATCTCGACCTCAGCGGATCGGAGAAGGATTTCCGCGCGCGCTTTGCCGCCGCCTCTCCCACCGCGGTGTCGTCGGCACCTGAAGACGTCTCGCCAGCCGGCCCACGCGGACCGGGGCGACCCAAATTGGGTGTCGTCCCGCGCGAGGTGACGCTCCTCCCCCGCCACTGGGATTGGCTCAATGCACAACCCGGCGGCGCATCCGTCGCCTTGCGCAAACTTGTGGAAGAAGCACGCAAGACGCGCGGCCAAAGCGACACCTTGCGCGCACGACAGGAAGCGGCTTATCGCTTCCTCTCCGCCATCGCTGGGGACTGGCGCAACTACGAGGAAGCCAACCGCGCACTGTTCGCTGGCGACGCCGTTCGCTTCCAGGATCTCACCGAGTCCTGGCCGATCGACGTTCGCGACCACGCCCGCTATCTCGCCTCCGCCGCCTTTTCCTCCCGCAAGATCTGATCGGACCCGTCCGTGACCGAGACGATCGAGACCGCCAAGGCGCCACTGCAAGCGTCAACCAAACCGGCAAAGCCGCTGTGGCGCACCTTCCTTGTGTTCCTGACGCCAATGATGTTGGCCAACGTGCTGCAATCGCTGTCGGGCACGATCAACAACGTCTTCCTAGGGCACATGATCGGCGTCGAGGCGCTGGCCGCCGCTACGGTCTTCTTCCCCGTGATGTTCTTCTTCATCGCTTTCGTAATGGGCCTGGGTGCGGGTGCGTCGATCCTGATCGGCCAGGCTTACGGAAAAGGCGACCATGAGCGCGTGCGCGCCATCGCCGGCGCGACCATGGCGCTGTCACTGATCTTTGGCGTCATCGTCGCGGTCTTCGGCGGCATCTACGCGTCCGAGCTGATGCACTGGCTGCAGACACCCGCCGACATTGTCGATGAAGCGGTGAAATACGCCCGCATCATGATGATCACGATGCCGGCCTTCTTCATCTTCATCTTGTTCACATCGATGCTGCGTGGCGTTGGCGATAGCGTTACGCCGTTGTGGACGCTTGCCTTCTCGACCTTCATCGGGCTGATCGTAACGCCCGCCCTGATCGAAGGATGGTTCGGTCTCCCGCAACTTGGCGTCGCCAGTGCAGCGGTCGCCTCGCTCGTTTCGATGGTGTTCGCGCTGATCTGGCTCGGTTGGTATCTGCTGCGGAAGAAACATCCGCTCGCACCAACTTCCGCCCTCCTCAGCCGCGTCAGGCTTGATCCGAAAGTACTGGGGCTCGTTCTCCGCCTCGGCGTACCCACCGGCATCCAGATGGTAATCATGGCGATCGCCGAACTCGCCCTGCTCGGCATGGCCAACGGCTATGGCTCCAACGCCACCGCTGCCTACGGCGCGATCAACCAGATCCTCGCCTACGTACAGTTCCCTGCCATGTCGATAGGAATCGCGGCCTCGATCCTCGGCGCGCAAGCCATCGGCGCTGGCCGCTCCCACCAGCTCGGCGCGATCACACGGACTGCCCTGTTGCTCAACGCAATCATCACGGGCGGCGGCGTATTGGCCGTCTATCTGTTGTCCGGCCCGATCGTGGCGATGTTCATCACTGACCCGCCCGTAATCGAACTCACCCAATACCTCCTGCACATCGTGCTCTGGAGTACGGTGATGTTCGGGATGGCGGTGGTCTTCTCCAGCATGATGCGCTCGTCCGGCACGGTTCTGGCGCCCACCGCAATCGCGATTTTCTCGATCGTGGCTGTGGAAGTGCCCGTCGCGATGTACCTGTCCCGCGAAATCGGCATATCGGGCGTTTGGTGGGCCTATCCGTCGGCCTTCTGCGCCATGTTCGTGCTGCAGGGATCATTCTACATGCTGGTCTGGCGCAAGAAGGCGATCCGCGCGCTGGTCTAATTCGTCATTTCACCTCACGTCAGTCTGGCCCCCACCCAGCTTCATGCTAGGGATGCGGAAACAGATATTACACGAGGGAGCTACCCATGGCGCTTGAAGGCCTTCAACTTCGTTCGCTGATGAAGAAAAGCGGCGAACTGGAATTGTCGCTGGCCAAGGTTCAGGTGGCGGATCCAGCCCCGGACGAAATCGTGGTCCGCATCGAGGGCTCACCGATCAACCCGTCCGACCTCGGCCTGCTGATCGGCCCCGCCGATCTCTCGACCGCCGTGGTCTCTGGCTCGAAGGAGCTCCCGGTCGTCACAGCGAAGGTCCCGGAAGTTGCTCTGCGCGCCATGGCTGCCCGCCTGGATGAATCCATGCCGGTCGGCAATGAAGGCGCTGGCGTTGTCGTCGCCGCCGGCTCCTCGCCCGAAGCGCAGGCGCTGATGGGCAAGACCGTCGCCATCCTCGGCGGCGAAATGTACGCTACCTACCGCACCGTGAAAGCTAAGGCCGCCCTGCCGCTTCCCGCTGGCGCAACGGCTGCTGACGGCGCCTCATGCTTCGTGAACCCGCTCACCGCGCTCGCCATGGTCAAGACCATGCAGCTCGAAGGCCACACCGCGCTCGTCCACACGGCCGCGGCATCCAACCTCGGCCAGATGCTCAACAAGATCTGCATCGCCGACGGTGTCCAGCTTGTGAACATCGTTCGCAGCGACGAGCAGGCGAAGATCCTCAAGGACATCGGCGCCAAGCACATCGTCGATTCATCCAAGCCGACCTTTATGGAAGACCTGATCGCCGCACTGACCGCCACCGGCGCGACGCTGGCCTTCGACGCCATCGGCGGCGGCAAGCTGGCCGGCCAGATCCTTGCTGCGATGGAAATCTCGCTGAACTCGCGCCCCGGCGCCTACAGCCGCTACGGCTCGTCCACGCACAAGCAGGTCTATATCTATGGCCGCCTCAGCCTCGAGCCGACCATCCTCGGCGCAGCCTACGGCATGGCTTGGGGCGTGGGCGGCTTCCTGCTGACGCCGTTCCTGCAAAAGGTCGGCCCCGCCGAGGGCCAGAAGATGCGCGAGCGTGTCGCGGCTGAACTGAAAACCACCTTCGCGAGCCACTACACGAACACGATCTCCCTCCGCGAAGCGCTCGATCTGGAAACGATGAAAGCCTACAACCGCAAGGCGACGGGCGAAAAATACCTCATCAATCCGAGCCTCTAGCCGGAGCCGCCCACTTTCCTCGAAGAACGGGTATGTTACACAGGCGCCGTTACGGAAAACGGTCGGCTATCCGTCAGAAGAACGGAAGCCCGAATATCGGGAAGGAATACGCGTGGTCACGAGAACAGAAGCCATCGCAGCGCTGACAGCGCCCGGCCAGCCGCACGAGATCGTCGAGATCGAGGCGATTGGCCGCCGCATCCGCTCGTTCAAGAACGCGCCCAGAAATCTCGGCCAGCTCTATGCCGAGGCGCGCAGCGACAAGCCCTTCCTCGTCTATGAGGATGAGCGCCTGACGTTCGACGAAACCTGGCGGCGCGCCTGCACGCTCGCCCACGCCCTGGTCAACGACTACGGCGTGAAAAAAGGCGACCGCGTCGCCATCGCCATGCGCAATTATCCCGAATGGATGATCGCCTTCATGGCCGCCACCTCGATCGGCGCACTCACCGTGGCCGTTAACGCGCTCTGGACCGCCGATGAAATGTCCTACGGCATCGGACTGTCCGAACCCAAGGTCGCCTTCATCGACCAGGAGCGGATCGACCGCCTAAACATGCTGCCGAACCTGCCCGCCAACCTGCAGCTCATCGGCGTCCGCACCACGAAGCCGCTTCCGGCGAACGTACGCAGCTACACTGACGTGATATCGGGACCGGAGAAATCAGAGCTCCCGAATGTCGATGTCCTGGCGGACGATGACGCCATCATGCTGTTTACGTCTGGCTCGACGGGCCACCCGAAAGGCGCCGTCTCCACGCATCGCAACGTTATCCATGCGCTCATGTCGTGGGAGCTCGATCTCGTCACCGCCTTCACCACCGAACTGATCGCCCGACCGCCAGCCGATGCACCGCAACCGGCCTCGCTGCTTGTCATCCCGCTCTTCCACGTCACCGGCCTGCACTCGGTGGCCCTGTCCTGCTTCCGCCTCCAGCGCCGCCTTGTCTCGATGTACAAGTGGGACGCCGCCAAGGGCGCCGACATCATCGAGCGGGAAGGCATCACCAACTTCACGGCGACTCCCGCCATCACAGGTGACCTCGTCGTGTTCTCGCGCGAAACCGGCCGCAAGTTCGCATCACTGTCGACCGTGGGCGGCGGCGGCGCGTCGCGCGCGCCCGAACAGGTCCGCGCCATCGACGCCGTGTTTGAGAAGGCCATGCCAGCCACGGGCTGGGGCATGACCGAAACCAACGCCATCGGCGTCGGCATCGTGGGCAGCGACTATCTCCGCAAGCCGGAAAGCTCTGGCCGCGTATCCGCAGTGCTTGATGTCCGAATCGTCGATGAAGCCGGCGATGAATTGCCGACCGGCCAGCGCGGCGAGCTCCAGATCCGCGGCGCATCGATCATGCGTGGCTACTACAAACGCCCAGACGCCAATGCCAGCGAGTTCGTGAACAATGAATGGTTCCGCACCGGCGACGTCGCCGTCATCGACGACGAGGGCTTCCTCTTCATCGTCGACCGCATCAAGGATCTCGTGATCCGCGGCGGCGAGAACATCGGCTGCGGCGCGGTGGAATATGCTCTGCAGGAACACCCTGCGGTGGTCGAAGCCTGCGTCTATGGCGTGCCCGACGAACGCCTCGGCGAGGAGGTCGGCGCCACGATCTACGCCAACGCCCCCGTGACCGAGGCCGAACTCCGCGACTTCCTGTCGACGCGCCTCGGCAAGTTCCAGATCCCGCGCTACTTCCACTTCGAGCGCGAACCGCTGCCGCGCGGCGCCACGGGCAAGATCCTCAAGAAGGATCTACGCGCGGAAGCGGCGAAACGGCTGGCGGCCCGCGTCTGATCGAAATCAGGCTTTAGCGCTCGCGCAGCAGGACCGCGCCGGCATCGCCATCACTCTTGATGGCGATCAGTGAAGAAAGAACGGCAAGGAAGGCTTTCATGGGGAGGCTCCGTGCGGCTGCAATGCCGCTTCTCATGCCCTCCAGATGGTCCCTCGCCGCTCACCCGCAACGCCCAGCCCCGCGACCTTTTCCGAACAGTCCGTTCAGCAGGGCTAACCATTCACGGGCCCTCACGCATAGCTGACGACTTCGAACTTCACCCCGCCCTCGCCACGCTTCCCGCAGGCCGCGCGCCCACCTAGTAAGAGTGGGAACGCATCAGCCACAACTTCCGTGGGTAGCTCGACGAACGCAGCGCCCGGATGACACGCCTGCGCGCTAGCCGCGCCGCGTTACCAACCTAGTTAGGCAGATAGCCACCCGCAGGAGCCACTCATGTCCGGTACGCCGATCGTCTTCATTCCGGGCCTGATGTGTACGGGGCGCATCTATCAGCATCAGATCGAAGAGCTCGGACAAACCCACCCGCTCCTGCTGGCCAACCACTGGTCCGCGCCTACCATGAAGGAAGTCGCCGCCCAGATCCTGAAAGCCACGCCCGATCGCTTCGCGCTCGTTGGAACGTCGATGGGCGGTTACGCGGCCCTGGAGATCATCCGTCAGGCGCCAGAGCGCGTGTCCAGCCTCATTCTCATGAGCACCAGCGCCAGGGCAGACACGCCCGAACGCTCCAAAGGACGCCGCGAACAAGTTGCCGCTGCGAAAAAATCCAGCAGCATGCGCGAAATCATAAAATCCCTGTGGCCCAAGATCGTCCACCCGGCGCGCCACGAAGACCACGCCCTGCTGAACGTCTTCATCGACATGGCTGAACACCTCGGCGTCGATGCTTTCGAACGTCAGATCGAGGCCATCATCTCGCGCGAAGACTCGCGCCCGCTGCTCGCCACGATCAAGGTCCCCACCCTCGTCGTTGTCGGCCAGGCCGACACCCTCATCTCACCAGACGAAGGCCGCGAGATCGCCGCCAGCATCCCCGGCGCAAAGCTCGAGGAAGTGGAGAACGCTGGCCACATGTGCATGACCGAACGGCCCGAAACCGTGACGAAGCTGCTGGCCGATTTCTTAGGCTAGCAAGCGCACGTGGATCGTAGGGTGCATCTTAATGCACCGGGTCACAGTCGCGGTGCATCAAGATGCACCCTACATCGTGTGTGAGGCGTTCATCAAATCAGACAGCCCCCGGCGGCTTCTTCCCGGCTTTCTTCGCCGCCGACTTCTCGTCCCGGAACGCCTTGGCCCAGCCATCCTTGCCGACCTGCCGTCCGCGCCCGATCGCCAAAGCATCCGGCGCCACGTCTTCCACGATCACCGACCCCGATCCCACATAGCCGCCCGCGCCGATCGTCACTGGCGCCACCAGCGACGAGTTCGATCCGACGAACGCGTTGGCGCCAACCACCGTGCGATATTTGAAGAAGCCATCGTAATTGCAGAAGATCGTCCCCGCGCCGATATTGGCGCCGGCGCCAATTTCGCCATCGCCCAGATAGCTGAGATGGTTCGCCTTGGCGCCTTCCCCGACGGTGACGTTCTTCACCTCGACGAAGTTGCCGATGTGAGCATCCCTGCCGATCACCGCGCCCGGCCGCAGCCGCGCATACGGCCCCACGAACGCACCCTCGCTAACCTTTGCGCCTTCCAGATGCGAGAACGCGCGGATGATCGCCCCGCTCTCCACACTCACACCCGGCGCAAACACCACATTCTGTTCAACCGTCACGCCCGCCGCGATCTTCGTGTCGTGGCTGAAATGCACCGTCTCCGGCGCCGGCAGCGTCACGCCCGCCACCATCATCCGCTCGCGCATCCCGTCCTGGAAAACGCGCTCGACCTGCGCCAGCTCCACCTGACTGTTCACGCCCTGCACGTCGCGCTCCTCGCACAGCGCAACCGCGGCCTTCAGCCCACGCCCACGCCCACGCGCCAGCCCTACAAGATCGGTGAGATAGAACTCACCTTTTGCGTTGTCGTTCTTCACGTCTTTCAGCAGTTCGAACATCAGCTTCGCCGGCCCGGCCATCACGCCCGAATTCGCCAGCTCGATTTTCAGCTGCGCCTCGCTCGCATCATTCGCCTCGACGATGGCCTCAAGCGCGCCATCGCCCGCCGTCACCAGACGCCCATAGCGGTTCGGCAGCTTCGCCTTGAAACCCAGCACGCAAATGCTGGCCCCATCGGCCAGCGCCTTGAACGCCCGTTCGCCCGCCTCCTGCGGGATCAGCGGCGTATCGGCGTACAGCACGATCGCATCGCCATCCGCACCCGCCAGCTGCCCGCGCGCCGCATCCACCGCGTTCGCCGTCCCCAGCTGCTCGCGCTGCACGGCGACATTCTCTCCCCCCACCAGTTTCGCAGCCGCTTCGGAAAGCTGCGGCATGTCCGGCCCGACGACCACGACCGTCCGCTTGCAGCCCAGATCCTTCGCCAGCGCCACACTCCACGCCAGCATTGAGCGTCCGCCAATCTCATGCAGCACCTTGGGCCGCGGAGACTTCATCCGCGTGCCCTTGCCAGCGGCGAGTATGATTGCGAAACGGTCGGTCATGGGTCTGCTCGCGGAATCGAGTGTAGTGAGGCCTTATACACGACAAACCCCGCAATCCAGACGAGCCGTCCCATGCCCATCCTCTCCGGCTGCACCATCGCATTCGATCTTGACGGTACGCTGGCCGAAACGGCCGGCGACATGCACACCGCGTTGAACCATGTGCTCGTGGCCGAGGGCCTGCCCAAAGCCACGCTGTCGGATGTCCGCAACTTCGTCGGCGCCGGAGCCCGCGCGCTCATCATCCGTGCTTTCGGCGTCCACGGCATCCATCACGACGACGCTAGGCTCGATCAGCTCACCGAAGCCTACATCGCCGCCTATGCGCTTGATATTTCCACGCACTCGACCCCGTTCCCTGGCGTTGTCGACGCGCTGGAAAACCTGAAATCCCTCGGCGCGACCCTCTGCGTCTGCACCAACAAGCGCACCGACCTGTCGATCCAGCTGCTCGATACGCTGGACCTGTCGAAGCACTTCGCCGCCATCATCGGCTCGGATATCCCGCGCAACCGCAAGCCGCACCCGGATCACTACATCCACGCCATCCGCGCCGCACACGGCGATCCCGCCCGCAGCCTCATGATCGGCGATTCATCGAACGACGTGCAATCCGCCAAGGCCGCCGGCGCACCCGTCGCCGTTTACGCCTACGGCTATACGGACACGGCGCCGGACCTGTTAGGGGCCGACGCCGTGTTTAAGCATTTCGAAGAACTGCCGGACCTCGCGGTCCGGTTACTCAACTATCAGCCGATCCCGCGGGTATAGCTTGCGGGTTTGCCCGGCTCAGGCCGGCCACCCTTTTTGCGGGGCGGCATACCGTTGACCATGTTGCTACGCACGTCCGTACGGGCCGAACGCATCGCAGGCACGAAGCCGGCGTCGATCAGGTTGATCGAGACGTCAAACCCACGGCTGACCCAGTACTCTTCGATTTTCATCTTGAGCTTGCGGGCGCCGTCTTCGTCACAGAAATCGCTATTCATGTACTTTCGCTCCAGACACCTTGTGGGGCGCTTCTGACGTAACAACGCCAATCGGCCTCGGTAGGTCCCTCAGTTCTCGACTTCCGCTTTGCGGTATCGCCGTGAAGTCAACCTAGGAGAGCAGTTGCGGCGGCGCATGAAGCAGCGAAGGTATTTTGAAGATCAATTGTGGCGGCCGGGCGCGTTACGCCTTGGTTAGATGAATGTTTGTTGTCCGCCAGCCCGCACGCGTGGCGCTCCAGCGAGGCCGCGCACCGCCTACCAACCTGAAAAACACTGCTATTTGGACGAACTTGACGGGTTGGCGCCCCCGCGCCTATGAACCGCTTCCCCGATTTCGGGGTTCCCGGGCGATTAGCTCAGCGGGAGAGCACTCCCTTCACACGGGAGGGGTCGCAGGTTCAATCCCTGCATCGCCCACCATTCCCTACAATCCGGCAGACTGATTCCGCGCGCGCCTGATCTGCGATTTCCCGTAACGCGGCCACTTGTCCTGAATGTTATCAGCCGCCCTCGCCCGGCCCGGGGGTTTCCCGTGGACAGGGCGCTTTCCTTTTGGGAAGGCTGTTCCCCAGCGGGTTACAAATCAGAAAAGACCCGCGCTCGGGAGGGAAGACTGATGGCGTTTCTATCGCCCAGCATGATCACGACCATGGACGCGGCCCGCAAACACCGGACCTACGCCCTCTGGATCCTGATCATCGTTTACATCTTCAATTTCATCGACCGGCAGATCGTCAACATCCTGCAGGAAGACATCAAGGCCGACCTGCACCTCAACGACACGCAGCTCGGCATGATGACCGGCCTCGCCTTCGCGGTGGTCTATTGCACCATGGGCATCCCGGTCGCCCGCATCGCCGACTCCACCAGCCGCAAGGGCGTCATGGTGATCTCGCTGGCGGTGTGGAGCGCGTTCACCGCACTTTGCGGCCTCGCCAATCCGATTCACATCGGCACATTCACAATCTCCGCCTTCGTCGTCCTGCTGATCACCCGCATGGGCGTCGGCCTCGGCGAAGCCGGTGGCAGCCCGCCTGCCCACGCGATGATCTCGGATCTCTACGAGAAAGAGAAACGCGGCCGCGCCCTCGCCCTCTATTCCGCCGGTCTCTACGCCGGCACGCTGCTCGGCTACTATCTCGGCGGCTGGTTGAGCGAGGCGCTGAACTGGCGCCAGGCCTTCTTCGTCGTCGGCATTCCCGGCGTGATCTTCGCGATCATCGCCTGGACCACCGTGCGCGAACCCATTCGCGGCCTGTCTGGCTCCACGCCGTCCACCGACAAGCCGACCTTCCTCAAATCCTTCGCCAAGCTCTGGTCGCTGAAGGCCTTCCCCTACTACGCCATCGCCACCGGCGCCGGCACCTTCATCACCTACGGCCTTGGCAACTGGATGCCGTCTTTCATGCCGCGTACCTACGGCGTGATCGATCCGGCCACGATCGGCAGCACGGCCAGATACATCGGCATGTGGAGCATGCCCGAACTCCAGAATGCGCTGGGCATGTGCCAGTCGACGATGGTCGACGGCGTCAAGCAGTTCGCTCAGGACTGCTATGAAATGAACAAGACCGAGATCGGCCTGTTCTATGGCACCTGCAGCGGCGTCGGCGGCATGATCGGCACAATCGCCGGCGGCTACATCGCCGACCGTCTCGGCGCCAAGGATCGCCGCTGGTTCCTCTGGGTACCGATGTGGGGCAAGATTCTCGGCGCCCCCTTGTTCATCCTTGCCATGCTGGCGCCCACGGTCGAGCTTTCGCTCCTCCTCTACTTCCCGGGCATCACGCTGGCCGCGATGTATCTCGGGCCATCACTCGCCATCACCCACCATCTCGTGCCCGCCTCGATGCGCGCCATGTCGTCCGCCGTGCTGTTCTTCATCCTGAACATCCTCGGCCTCGGCACCGGCCCGTTCGTCGTCGGCATGATGTCGGACTGGATCGGCAGCAACGCCGAAAGCCTGTCGCAGGCGCACAGCTTCCTCGGCGATAGCGTCGACCAAGTGAAGCAGATGTCGCTGAAATGGGCGATGATCATCGCGGTCATCCTCATGACCCCGCTGGCCCTGCTCTGGCACATCGGCGCGATGAAGCTACCCAAGGGCGAACTCACCGACGACGGCGACGCCGTGAAGGAAGCCCTTACCGAGGGCGACCCGACAGGCAGCAGCATAACAGTCGGACCCAAGCCCTGATCCGAAGCTCCGAAATGCGAAAGGCCCGGCCAGAAGCCGGGCCTTTTGTTTTGGTAAGTACGCCCTCGTCGTTCGACGGGCGGCCCTTCGGGCCCGCTCAGGATGAGGACTAAACTACCGGCCCCGAGTAGCCCTCATCCTGAGCAGCACGTGGAACACGTGCGCCCGTCGAAGGACGAGGGCGTGCTCACCACGCCCGCTCGCACATCAAACTCAGTCAAACGTCAGCTCGTCATCCCCCAGCGGCGCGAACACCTCGTCCAGCAGCCGGTCGCTGACGCCAGCAAGCGAAGACGGATCCCATTTCGGCGCGTTGTCCTTATCGACAATCACCGCCCGCACGCCTTCCTGAAAATCATGACTGTGAACTTGCCGTGAGCCGATGCGGAACTCCATCCGCATGTTCTCCTCAAACGTCTCAGCCTGCAGGCCCAGCGCCAGCTGACGGTGCGCAACCTTCAGCGTGCGCGGAGACTTCGTCTTCAGCGCGGCCAGCTGCGCCTTCGCCCACTCGCCTTCCTCACCTTCAAGCGCGAAGAAAATCTCTTCCACGGTCGGCTTCCAGAAACAGCGCTGGATCACTTCGAGATGCTTCTCGAACGCCCCCGCCTCGTCCCAGTCCATAGCCTCCAGCAGCTCCAGTTCGCCTTCGCAGACCGAAGCCTTCACCGCCGAGACAACGCTCGACTCCACGAAGTTGGTCGCGACCCCCGCCGCACACACATCCCCGCCCTTCAGCCGCTCGCCCGTCAGCGCCAGCCACATCCCCAGCGGCGGGCCCAGCCGCGGCAGGAACCATCCCCCGCCCACATCCGGGAACAATCCGATCCCCGTCTCGGGCATCGCAAACGTCGTCCGCTCCGTCGCTACGCGATGCGAGCCATGCACGCTGATCCCAACGCCCCCGCCCATGGTCACGCCATCCATGAACGCCACATAGGGCTTCGCGTAATTCTTGATCCGTGCATTGAGCCGGTACTCCGCCCGGAAGAACGCCACCGCTGCAGAGCCATCGCCCATGCCGCTCTCGGCCAGCATCCGGATATCCCCGCCCGCACAGAACCCGCGCGTCCCCTCCGCATGGTCGACAACGACAAGCTCCACCTCGTCATCATCCGCCCACTGCTTCAGCGCAGCGTCCATCGCGAGGCACATCTCCTCGTTCAAGGCATGCAGCGCCTGCGGCCGGTTCAGCGTGATCCGCCCCGCAACGCCCTGGCGATAAATTGTGACGTCGGCCATGCTGGAACCCCGTTCTAACAACGGGATGCGAATGCACCATTCCGCGAATACGCGCAAACGCTACCAGCGCGCATCGGCTCGCGAGACAGAGGAAATGGACTGCAGATAAGCCTGCCCCCGCGCGCCCAGCTTGGCGCGCAACGCCCGGTTTCGCCAGATCGCCGCAAGCCGTATCAGCACGCGCGAATTCTCAGCCCCGACCAGCTGCGCAGCTGATGCGTAGTTGTCTGCCTTCAGGAGGTATTCTTCCACGAGATCCATACCGAACGAATCCGGCGACCGTGCTTTAGTTCCGGAATTCCCTCGCAGCGCTGTGGAATTTATGCCGCGCCACAGGAAACGCAGTTTCTCAAACCTTAACGCGCACCGTTAAATTCAGTGCTTCGGAACCTGATAGTCGAGCTGCTCGATGAACTCGCCGACATTCAGGATCACCACGCACATATGCGCGCCCGCCGCATCGCGCGAGCAACCATCAACGCCATACGAGTCCTTGATCAGCTTCTTGCTGAACCGCCACGTTGTCTCATCGCTCACCACCTCCGAGCCGACCTTCGCGCTCCACGGGCCCAGCGCCTCGAAGAACCATGTCGCCGTCGCGCCGGTGCAGGTGAAGCGTAACGTCTTCCCATCACGCTCCCGCACATAAGACCCCGCCTCCGCCGCCTGCGAGATGCACTCCGCATACAGCCGCGCCTGAGCCGGCGCCGGCAGACCAGCCGTCAACCGCACATCCGGCGGCCCGGCAGGCGCCTCTGACTCCGGCACTGAAGCACAGGCGGCTAGCGCCAGAAATGCTGCGAGACAAACCAACTTGATCATGACGCCCCCTACTGCCTCAGCATATCCCGCGAGACGATCACCCGCATCACCTCGTTCGTGCCCTCAAGGATCTGATGCACGCGCAGGTCGCGCACGATGCGCTCCACGCCATAGTCGCTCAGATAGCCATAGCCGCCATGCAGCTGCAGCGCATCGTTCGCCACCTTGAAGCCCGTGTCCGTCACGAAGCGCTTCGCCATCGCACACCAGCGCGTCGCCATCGGCGTCTTCGCGTCCAGCTCCTTGGCCGCCGCATACAGCATCATCCGCGCCGCCTGCGTTTCCGTCTCCATGTCCGCCAGCTTGAACTGCGCCGACTGAAAGTCCGCGATCGCCTGGCCGAACTGCTTGCGCTCTTTCGTGTAAGACAGCGCGCGGTTCAGCGCATCCTGCATCCCGCCCAGCGAACACGCCGCGATGTTCAGCCGCCCGCCATCCAGCCCCGCCATCGCGAACCTGAAGCCATCGCCCTCCGCGCCCACGCGACGGCTCGCCGGAATGCGCACGCCGTCGAAAATCACCTGACGCGTCGGCTGAGAATTCCAGCCCATCTTCTTCTCGTTCGCGCCGAACGAGATGCCCTTGTCGTCCTTGCCGACAATGAATGTGGAAATGCCCTTCGGCCCATCCACCCCCGTCCGCGCCATCACGACATAAACATCGCTCACGCCTGCGCCCGAGATGAACTGCTTCGATCCGGTCAGGATGTAGTCATCGCCATCTTTGACAGCCCGCGTCTTCAGGCTCGCCGCATCCGACCCTGCGCCCGGCTCCGTGAGACAGTAAGATGACAGCAGCTCCATCGAGGTCAGCTGCGGCAGCCATTCCTTGCGCAGCTCGTCAGAGCCGAAGCGATCAATCATCCACGAGCACATGTTGTGGATGGAAATATATGCGGCCGTGGAAACACAGCCCTGCGAAAGCTGTTCGAAAACCAGTACGGCATCGAAACGAGACAGCGCCGATCCGCCGACATCCTCGTTAACATACAGACCCGCGAAGCCGAGACTTGCGGCCTCGCGAATGACGTCCACAGGAAAGTGCTTCTTTTCATCCCATTCGCCAGCAAAGGGACGCAGCTTTTCCGCCGCAAAATCCGCCGCTGTCTGCTGGATCAATTTCTGTTCAGACGTGAGGTCTGCTGTCATTGCGCTCTGTTCCGTGTCCGGTTCAGACGGTATTAATCGGCAACCACGCCTATACCAAGCTCCCAAACAAGACCCGCGACAGGCCGGCCTCCCCCATGGCGACTCTCATCACCGAAACCGCGCCGCAATATCGTGTGCGGCCCGCTCGCGGGAATGAAATCGGGGAACTCCAGAACATCGATCTTGCCTCGGCCAGCCTGTTCCGCGGCACCGGCCTGATCGATTTCGGCCCGCTGGGAGAGCCGACTCAGCCGATTCCCGAGGATCGCCTGCGCAAGGGCTTTGGCGACGGCCTCATCTGGGTCGCGGTCGACAGCATGGAAGAAATCGTCGGATTCGCACTCTGTTCGGACCGGGGCGAGGATCTGTATCTCGACCAGCTCTCGGTCCTGCCTCGCCATGGCCGCCAGGGTCTCGGCACCCGCCTCCTGCGCCGCTGCCTGCAGGAAGCCGAAGCCCGCGCGTTCAAGCGCGTATCCCTATCAACGTTCCGGAAGGTCGCCTGGAACGGCCCCTTCTATAAGAAGCTCGGCTTCCGCGAGATCCCCGGCTGGCGCCTCAACGACTGGCAAGCCGAAATCCGCGAACTCCAGAAGATCACCATGGACGTCCGCCTCCGCTGCTTCATGCAGCGCTCAGTGAAGCGCGGCCGTTAAGCCTCATCCATTATCCTTACAACCTGCGTGGCCGCCGCTGCCTGCCCCGCCTCATCCAGCGCCGTCATATCGATGACGCCGAGTTTCGGCCGCTGGTCATACCGGCTGTGGCGCGCATACGATGGATCGTAGTGCCGCTCGACAACCTGCCTCACCAGCTCTTGAAACTTCCCCACATCCGCCAGCGACCGCCAGTTGGCCAGCTGCTTGCGCCCCGGATAAACCTCCAGCCGCGACAGCACGGACGCGAGCAATTCGCGATCCGCGATCACGTCAGGATACGAATTGACCAAATAAGCTGACCGCACATCCAACGGCGCGCTCAGCTGGATGCGTGGCGCCGCTTCCATCGCCTTCCACATGGACGGCGGCAGCGTGCGCTGGCCGATCTTGCTCGACTCCGCTTCCAGCAGCACAGGCCGCTTCGGGTCCATCCGCTCCAGCTGATCCGCCAGACACGACTCAAACCATTTTTGTGATGGCTGCGGCGTGCCCACGATGGCGCCGAACAGCGAACCGCGATGCCGCGCGATCGCTTCCAGATCGATCACCTGCCCGCCCATCGCCTTCACGCGGTTGAGGATCTCCGTCTTGCCCGTTCCCGTTCCGCCATCCAGCAGGACAAACCGAAATCCCAGCTCACCATCATACAACCGCTGCTGCACCGCGCGGCGATAGGTCTTGTATCCGCCCTGCAGCACCAGTGTCCGCCAGCCGACCTGCGCCAGCACCAGCGCCATCGAATTCGACCGCTGCCCTCCGCGCCAGCAATAGACCAGCGGCTTGAAATTCGGCCCCATGTCCGCAAGCGCCCCATCCAGGTGGCGTCCGATATTCTTCGCCACCAGCGCCGCGCCCATGCGCCGCGCCAGAAACCGCGACTCCTGCACATAGGTCGTGCCCACAACCGCGCGCTCGTCATTGTCCAGCACGGGCAAGTTCACCGCACCGGGAATGTGGTCCTCGGCGAATTCCCCCGGGCTACGCACGTCGATGATCATGTCGTATTGCGTCAGCGATGCATGATCGACCGCCTCTGTGTTCCCCGGATTTGACATCGCGTCTGGCAATCACTTCCGCTTGCGAGGCGCAACGCACTGTCAGACCCCGTCCTGCCCTGCTATCAAAATGCCGCCGTCTAGCAAGCAGGAGCCGCCATGCCCGAGGACCTTCGCCTGACCTCGCTCGCCCATGGCGGCGGCTGCGGATGCAAGCTCTCGCCCGCCGTCCTGCGCGATATCCTAGCCACCATCCCGGCGTCCGCGCCGTTCACGAATCTGCTTGTCGGCACGGAAACGTCCGACGACGCAGCCGTCTGGCGCCTGAACGACGAACAGGCGCTGGTCGCCACCACCGACTTCTTCATGCCAGTCGTCGATGACCCGTTCGAGTTTGGCCGCATCGCCGCAACCAACGCCCTCTCAGATATCTACGCCATGGGCGCGACGCCCATCTTTGCTCTCGCCATCGTCGGCATGCCGGTCAACGTCATGCCGGTGGAGATGATCCGGAAAATCCTCGAAGGGGGCGCCTCCGTCTGCGCCGCTGCGGGCGTGCCCATTGCCGGCGGCCACTCGATCGACAGTCAGGAACCGATCTACGGCCTGGTCGCCCTCGGCATCGTCCATCCGGACAAGCTGCTCACCAACCGCACCGGCAAACCCGGCGATGTCCTGATCCTCACCAAGCCCCTCGGCGTCGGCATCTACAGCGCCGCCCTGAAACAGGGCCGCCTCGACGATGCCGGCTACCGCGCCATGATCGCATCGACCACCCAGCTCAACACGTTCGGCCGCGATCTCGGCCAGACGCCCGGCGTCCACGCTCTCACAGACGTCACCGGCTTCGGCCTCCTCGGCCACGCTCTCGAAATGGCGCGCGGCGCCGGCCTCACAGCCGAACTCACCGCCACCCCGCCCCTCCTTCCCGGCGTCGAAGACCTCGCCCGCAATGGCGTCCGCACCGGCGCCTCAACCCGCAACTGGGACAGCTACGGCGAATCCGTCGTCCTGCCCGCAGCCATCGAGCCCTGGCGCATCGACCTCCTCACTGATCCCCAGACCAGCGGCGGCCTCCTCATCGCCGCCGACCCCGCATCAGCCGACGACATCATCGCCAAAGCCCACGCCGCCGGCTTCCCCGCCACCGCCATCGTCGGCCGCCTCATCGACGGCCCGCCCCGGGCAATCGTCCGCGATCACGAATAAGACGAGCAGCTACCTGTCAGGCGGGTCGCGACTTCGCGTTTCAGCACTGCCCTGATCGGCCTCGGAACGATCTTATAGATCGTGCGTTTGGCCTTTTCGGACATGATTACGGAGGGACCCCCGTCATGAAAAAGCTTCTGCTCGCACTCGCCGCCCTTGCCAGCGTCTCACTCGCCGCGTGCGAAGAGAAAGGCCCGATCGAGAAAGCGGCCGACGAAGTCGAAGACGTGATCGACGAGGCCAACTAGGCATCTCACCTGCAACGTCCTGGCGTGACGAGGCGAGGTAGGCTTGCCTCGTCACCCGGCTGTTCAAATCCCTGTCAAACAGCGCGCCCTCGGCCCGCCGCCCCCGGTGACATTCCGCGCCCTAACCGCTACCTGTTCCGCAAGAGGAACAGTCCATGCCCAAGTCCCTGATCACCGGCGCCTACCCGGCCACCCGCCTGCGCCGCGTCCGCCAGCATGACTGGGCCCGCCGCCTCGTCCGGGAAACCAAGCCAAGCCCGGACGATCTCGTCTGGGGCATGATCGTCCACGACGGAAAAGAACCCCGCGTCCCCGTGAAGACCATGCCCGGCGTCGACCGCCTGAATGTCGATGAAGCCGCCAAGGCCGCCATTCGCGCCCGCGAGCTTGGCATCCCCGCCATCGCCATCTTCCCCCACATCAACCCGTCGAAGAAGAACGAAGGCGGCGACGAAGCCGTGAACCCCGAAGGCCTGATCCCCACAGTCATCCAGGCCATGAAAGCCGCCGCCCCCGAAGTCGGCATCGCCTGCGACGTTGCCCTCGACCCCTTCACCAGCCACGGCCATGACGGCCTGCTCAGCGACGACGGCTATGTCCTCAACGACGAGACCGTCTCCGTCCTAACCGAACAGGCTCTCATCCAGGCCCGCGCTGGCGCCGACATCGTCGCCCCGTCCGACATGATGGACGGCCGCATCGGCGCCATCCGCACGCTGCTGGACGAGGAGGGCTACGACAATGTGATGATCCTCTCCTACGCCGCCAAATACGCCTCCGCCTTCTATGGCCCCTATCGCGACGCCGTCGGCACCGCCTCTGTCCTCAAGGGTGACAAGAAAACCTACCAGATGGATTTCGGGAACACCGAGGAAGCCCTCCGCGAAGTCGCGATGGACATCCAGGAAGGCGCCGACATGGTGATGGTGAAACCCGGCCTGCCCTATCTCGACATCGTCCAGCGCGTCTCGAGTGAGTTCGGCGTCCCCACCCTCGTCTTCCAGATCTCCGGCGAATACGCGCAGATAAAAGCCGCCGCCGCCCAAGGCTGGCTCGACGAAGACCGCGCCATCCTCGAAACCCTCAGCGCCTTCAAACGCGCCGGCGCCTCAGGCGTCATCACCTATTTCGCTGAACGGGCGGCGCAGCTTCTGGGCAAGTGAGCACGCCCTCGTCCTTCGACGGGCGGCCCTTGGGGCCTGCTCAGGATGCGGGCTAACCAACCGCCAGCCGACCCGCCCTCATCCTGCGCTGCACGCAAAGCGGGCGTCCGTCGAAGGACGAGGGCGTAAGCACACACCTAATTGAACTTCCGCCGGTCCCCCGCCCCAAGCCCGATCTCACACGCAGCCTTCAGCCGCGAGTGCCGCTGATGCAGCTTCCACATCAGTGTTTCCAGCACCTCAAGCTTCTCTTCAGCCGCCCCTGTGTCGTCGCCCCTGGCGTCCTGACACGAGATAACATCGATCAACCGCCCGACCTGCTCGGCCAGAATTCCAACCTGTTCCCGCACAAGGGCGAGTTCGTTTTGCCGGCGCATGGCCCAAGCCTCCGAAGTCGACCCAGACCAAGTACGCGCAGCCCGCCCCGTAGTTTCACCCCGCCTCGCCCGCAGCCCGCTCAAACCGCCCACGCAACCACCTGCCCACGCCCACCGCCGCCGCGATCCCCACACAGTCCGCCACGAGATCAAGGACATCGCCTGACCGCCCCTCATCGCCCCGCGATTGCACAATCTCGATCCCCGCACCCAGCGCGACCATGTGCGCCAGCCAGAACCACAGATACCGCCTCGGCAGCACAAGCACGCCCGGCCCGGTCAGGCAGGCGAACATCACCACATGAAAAATCTTGTCCTGGAACGGAATCGCCGGCGGCGGCCCAACATTTGGCGCGATCAGCAGGTACGCCGCCACTGCCATGCCCAGACCAGACAGCACACCCAGCCCGCTCCAGACTACCTTGTCGCGCCGCATCCCCGCCTCCGCTCCTGGCGCCTCGCATGATGCGCAGGCGAATCGTCTGCGGCATCGCCGGGCCGCAGCCAATGTCTATCGACAGACTCAGCGGATTGGTATTACTCCCGCCTCGTCGCGGAGCGCTGTGGGGGCGAATGGGCCGCGAGCTGATTGGGCATACGCCGTGCGCCGCCTCGCTATCGCCGCTGAAACCGTCTCCCGCTGATGAGCGCTTCACCCCTGTCCCGTTTGGCCACGCCTCGCACAGCCGCTGACCGCGTCGCCATCCGCGCCGCCGGCCCTGCCGACATCGCGACGCTGCAAGCCATTGAAACCGCGTGCTTCACGCAGGATCGCCTCTCGCCCCGCGCCATGGCCCGCCATCTCAGTTCCGAAAGGGCCGATGTGCTGCTGGCCTCCCTAGGCACGGAGCCCGCCGGCTACGCCCTCCAGCTTTACCGCTCCACCTCCACCCTCGCCCGCCTCTATTCCATCGCGACCCTGCCCACCGCTCGCGGCAAGGGCCTCGGCCGCCGCCTGATGGATGCGCTCGAACGCGCCGCTCACAAACGTGGCTGCGACCGCCTCCGCCTCGAAGTGCGCGAAAAGAACCGCCCGGCCATCGCGCTGTACGAAAGCCTCGGCTACCTTCGCATCGGGCGTTACGAAAAATATTATCAGGATGGCGCTCCCGCCATCCGCTTTGAAAAACAGCTGACCTCCCAGAAGAAGTTGACCAAGTGAACAACGACTGGATCCTGATCGCCGACGATCTACGAGACCTGGCCGCCCTCGGCGCGCCCTTCCGCATGATGACCTCGCGCGACTACGTGCTGCAGCCGAAACTCCTGTCTGGCGCGCGCCCCAAGATCATCAACCTCGCCCGCAGCTACAATTACCAGACTGACGGGTATTACGCCTCGCTGCTGGGCGAAGCTCGCGGCCACCGCGTCATCCCCACCGTCGAATCCATGCTGGAGCTGGCCGACCGCGACCTCCACGAAGATGCAATCTCCGTCCTCGAAGAGCTGCTGAACAAGGACCTCGACAAATTCCCGGAGAACGGCCCGGTCCCGGAACGTCTCGTCATCTGCTTCGGCGAGGTGCAGGACGAGCGCTTCAAGAAGTTCGCCCGTCAGATCTTTGACTGGTATCGCGCCCCCGTCCTCGTCGTCACTACCAGCGAGAACGGCCAACCGGGCCACTACAAGGTCAAGCGCATCAAGCTCTCGCCCTTCACCCGCCTCGAAGACGACGAGCTGAAATTCTTCGTCGAAAGCCTCACCACCTATACCGGCCGCGTCTGGAAAAACCCCAAAGCCCGCACCATCGCCAAATGGTCGATCGCCGTCCTGCACGATCCCAACGAGCAGTTCGCCCCCTCCAACATCGAAAGCCTGAAACACTGGGCGCGCCTGGCCGAGAAAGACGGCGTCGAGATCGAGCCGATCTCGAAAAAGGACCTCGATCGCCTCGCCGAATTCGACGCCCTGATGATCCGCGAGACGACCTCGATCACCAACCACACCTACCGCTTCGCCCGCCGCGCCGTGGCCGAAGGCATGCCGGTCATCGACGATCCCGTCTCGATGATGCGCTGCACGAACAAGGTCTATCTCTGGGAACGGCTTCTCGGCGCCGGTCTGCCCGCGCCCGAAACCATCATCATCCAGGACAAGACCAATCTTGAAGAAGTGGCCGACCGTCTCAAATTCCCTGTCGTCCTGAAAATCCCTGACGGCTCTTTCTCGCGCGGCGTGAAGAAGGCGCACGACATGCCCGAGCTCAAGGCCATCGTCGCCAAGCTGCTGGAAGAATCCGATCTCTGCATCGCGCAGAAATTCGTCCCCACCGAATTCGACTGGCGCATCGGCGTCCTCGACAAGCGCCCGCTCTTCGTCTGCCAGTACAAGATGGCTCGCGGCCACTGGCAGATCATGAACCACAAGCCTGACGGCAGCGCCGTCGAAGGCGGCCACAAGACCATCTCCGTCGCCGAAGCCCCGCAGGACGTCGTCGACATCGGCGTCCGCGCCGCCAACCTGATCGGCGACGGCTTCTACGGCGTCGACATCAAGACCGGCCCCCAAGGTCCCATCGTCATCGAGATCAACGACAACCCGAATTTAGAGCACGGCGTCGAAGACGAAGCCGACAAACAGGTCTGGAACCATCTGACCGAATGGTTCGTAAAGCGCCTGAACGCTTAGACCTCACCATCCCCCTCCGTCTCGCGCTGCGCGCGATCAACCTCCCCCTGCTCCGCATGGGGAGGCAACCCACCGGCGCCTTGCCTCCACCGCCGAAGGCGGGGGAGGTGGATTGCGCGCTCTTGCGCGCAAGACGGAGGGGGCATTCACGCACTGACACCGAGTTTGGGGGATAGAGCGACATCGAAACTGCGGGACAGCCAAAATTCTTTGCGCGCAACTTCAACGAAGTAGCCGCAAAAAATGGAGGAAAGCGCCCTCCAGATTCCACCCCTCCCAGACCGAGGGTCATACTCCCACCCATGGTCGATCTGCTGCTGACCCTCTTGCGCATCCTGTTCCCGCTCGACCCCGTCGCGCGGCTGCGCGAGATCACGCGCGATTACATCAGCCAGATCATGGGCTGGCTCGACG
>JAUYSA010000213.1 GCA_030696545.1 Hyphomonadaceae bacterium | reverse complement strand
GACAAGGATGGGGGATAGCGCCCTCCAGATTCCACCGGGCCGGAGTTGAGGGTCATACTCTCACCCATGACACCGGCACAAACCCGCTCACACGAGGTAGGCTCTCCATCGCTTCCCCAGCTCTGGCTGGTAGCGATGCTGCGCGCGTTTGCAGAGCTGGTGCGAAGCGTCGCCTCAACCCTCCAGATGAGCTTCCGCCGTCTCCCCGTGATTGGCACACGGATGATGCCGGACGCTCTGCCCCGAGCGAAGACCGACACAAACAAGGGAACCCAAACATTCGCCGCAAGCGATACCCCCATCGTGCGTCACATCCCGGCTTGTCATCCCGGAAGCGCGAAGCGCTATCCGGGACCCATTCATCCAGTGGGACGCACATCGCAATGGTTCCCGGCTCTCCGCTACGCTGCGGCCGGGATGACAACCATTGCTAAGATCAGAGCTGCGCAACCCGCACGCTCTATCAATCCCGCACCACCCTCACTCCGCTCATCCCGACGAAAGTCGGGACCTAGAGCATCAAGGGTGATCTGCGTTGAAACAGGCCTGCACAAGCAGCCCTGGATCCCGGCTTGCGCCGGGACGAGCGGACTTGTCAGTCCGCCAAACAAGAACGCGACGGCCTAGGCAGCCGCGCTCAAAACCCAAACCCAGCCAACTCGCGCACCCGCGAGAACGCCTCACTGCGCCATCAGCGTCGGCAGCTCACCCAGATCGCCGCCGGCCTCTTTCGCGAACAGCTTGCGCGCCTCGCGCACAGATCCCGCAACCGACATAGCCAGCCCCGCCGCCAGCCTAACGGGCAGGGGCGAAGAGAACACTCGCGCAAACCCCTCCATCGCCGCCGCCGTTGCCGCGACGTCCGCCCGGCGCCAGCGCGTATATGGCTCCAGCGCGCTCGCCGCGCCGATATCCAGGCCGGCCCTGCCGGCCGTCGCGATTACATCGACCAGCGCGGCCACATCTTTCAAGCCGAGATTCAGTCCCTGTCCCCCGAGCGGATGAATGACGTGCGCCGAATCCCCCGCCAGCGCGACCCGCTGCGCATCGAACCGCTCCGCCACATAAAGCCCGATCGGAAAAGCGTGCCGCGCCCCGGCCAGCCTTGCGCCCGGAATGAAATCGCCGGCCCTCTTCGCCAGCTCCAGTTCGAACCCGCGATCATCGAGGCCGACCAGCGCCTCGGCCACGGCAGCCTTCTCGGTCCAGATCAGATTGGCGTGATCGTTCTTCAGTGGCAGCACCGCCATCGGGCCGTTCGGCAGGAAGATCTGCCGTGCCGCGCCATGATGCGGCTGGGAGAGCTTCACTGTCGTCGATATCGCCGTCGCGTCGTAGTCATGCCCCTCGAAGCGCAACCCTGCCGCCTGGCGAACCATCGACCGCATGCCATCGCACCCCACCACCAGCGGCGCCTGTATCTCGGCATCCGCCAGCTTCAGCACGGCGCACGGATCGCCCAGCTCGACGCTCGCAATCCGCGCGCCCGACAGAAGCGTCACCCGCTTCTCGGCCGCGACCGCTGCATGAAGCACCTCAGCCAGCACGCTGGCCTCGACCATGTAGCCAAGCACCGGCTCGGCGCAGTCTTCGGCAATGAAGCTGATCCCGCCAATGCGCCCTTCGGCCTCGACCTGAAGCACCGGCTCGGCTCCCACGAGCAGCGCCTCCCCCAGCCCAAGCGCCTTGAAGATCCGCCAGACGCCATAGGCGATGAAATACGCCCGGCTATCCGCATTCCCGCCCTTGGCCGGAGGCGCGCCGGCATCAGCCACCACCGTTTCATACCCGCGCCGGGCGAGCGCCAGCGCGAGCGTCAGCCCGACGGGCCCTCCCCCGGCAATAGCGACGTCACAGCGATGGATTTTCGGATCGGCCATGCGGGAGACATAAGCCCGTGTGGACCAAAAGAAAAAGGGGCGCGGCAATCAAGCCGCGCCCCCACTTCCCTCTCCCGCCCTCTGGCGCCGCGCCGGCAACGCCGGTCTGGGCAGGGGTGGAAACAGTCGAACTTACGAGTGGTAAGCCACTTCGCCGTGCTCGTTCAGGTCGAGACCTTCTTCCTCGATCTCGTCCTTCACGCGGCCGCCCGTGAGCAGCTTGACGACGAACCAGACCACGGCAGAGCCAACGCCCGACCAGACGATGGTGACGCCAACACCCTTGGCCTGAGCAATGACTTGCTCAAGGATGCCCGGGTAGATCGCGACGCCGCCATTGGCGTAGTCGACGATGCCCGCGCCGCCCAGGAACGGGGCGACGACGACGCCGGTGCCGATGGCGCCGACGATGCCGCCCACGCCGTGGATGCCGAACACGTCGAGCGAGTCGTCATAACCGATGAGGTTCTTGAGACCCGAGCAGGCAAACAGGCAGATCGGTCCAACCACGAGGCCGAGGACGATCGCGCCGAGCGGACCGGCAAAGCCGGCGGCAGGCGTGATCGCGACAAGACCCGCAACAGCGCCCGAAGCCATGCCCAGCAGGCTGGGCTTGCGCTTGAACACCGCTTCCGCAAGGCCCCAGGAGATGGCGCCGGCAGCAGTCGCGACGAACGTGTTGAGCATAGCGAGACCGGCATAGCCGTTCGCTTCGAGGTTCGAGCCGGCGTTGAAGCCAACCCAGCCGACCCACAGAAGGCCGGTGCCGATCAGCGTGAACGTCAGGTTGTGCGGACGGATCGGCTCAACCTTGTAGCCCTTGCGTTTGCCGAGAACGAGCGCGCCGACAAGAGCAGCGATACCCGAGTTGATGTGGACCACCGTACCGCCCGCGAAGTCGAGCGCGCCGAAGGACCAGATCAGGCCAGCGCCGTCCAGGACGGCCTGCGCATTGGCAGGATCCGACGCCATGATCGGACCGCCCCACCACCAGACCATGTGGGCCATCGGGTAATAGACAACGATCGGCCACAGGACGGCGAAGAGCACGACGCCCCAGAATTTCGCACGTTCAGCAACGCCGCCGAGCACGAGCGCGGTGGTGATGCAGGCGAAGGTCATCTGGAAGGCGACGAATACGATCTCGGGAATGGCGACGCCGACCGAGAAGCTCTCGACCATGGTTGCCGTATCAACGCCCGCGAGGCCGACTTTCGAGAAGCCGCCCACAAACTGGTTGAGCGCGCCGCCATCAGTGAAGGCCATCGAATAGCCCCAGCCGACCCAGGCAATCATGCCGATCGCCGTGACGATCAGGACCTGGCTGAGCAGCGAGATCATGTTCTTCGAACGGACGAGGCCGCCGTAGAAGAGCGCGAGGCCCGGGATGATCATGAGCAGCACGAGAACCGTGGAGATAAGCATCCAGGTCGTGTCGCCCTTGTCGATCGTCAGGGCCGGCGCCTCGGCAGCGGCTTCTTCAACCACTGCTTCGGGAGCAGCGGCTTCCGGAGCAACAGCCTCAGGCGCAACCGCTTCCGGCGCGACAGCCGGAGCTTCGACGGCAGGCGGGGCTTCAGCCGGAGGCTGGGCCATTGCCGGCGAAAGCGTCGTGAAAAGGAACCCTGCCGCAATCGCGGCCAGACCAGCTTTTACGCCAGCCCCCCAAAGTGAAAGTCGATCCAATCGACTGATCTTGTTCAACATTTGTCTCCCCTGAGGTTGACTGGCAACCGGCGCTAAAAACAGACGCACCCACCACAGCGACGTGATCGCCCCCGGACGATGCGAGATTTGATAGGGGCGTCCAGCTGCCTATTGGACAAGCAGAAGCCCCCTGCGGCCTTCTGGACTCACTCGCAATTGCACAAATTTTAGGCGCCTGCCCGAGCACCCGCACGTGAACAGAGCAAGCAAAGGCGCAGACCTGGGTGGCGGCGCCCTGCCCCGTGCGCGAACCGAAAACGCGGCTACATCTGTCCTCATGAACCGCCGCAAGGCTGGATCATGGGGATAGGTCCCGGACGCCTTTAGTGGTGTCCGGGACCCTTTTTTTGGCGTCGCGCCAGCCTCAATTCACAACGGCTTTGTAACGATATTTTCCTGGTCCGAGCCTGTGGAAAACCTCGTTTGGTAGCGCCCCGTTAAGCCTGCCCGCGCCAGTGTCACCTCTCTTCAGTAACCCTGTTTGTTCGAGCGAGGACGAAGGCATGCCGCATCCGCGAGCGCCGCATTCCGAGGACAGCTACGAGGCACGGGGCTCCAGCGCCCTGACCCGCTTCCTCAGCGGGCTGATGGCGTTCTCCGGCGGCGTGTTCATCTGCGGCGCATGCTCGTCCTACAACTCGATGGACCCGTCCCTGAACATGGCGGTCTCCCGCTCGCAGGACCCCATCACCAACGCGATCATCGAAGCCGGCCCGGAAAACATGTTCGGTCATGTCGGCGCGGTCTTCGGCGACATGCTGATGCAGGGCTTCGGCTGGACCGCCATCCTGCTTGGCTTTGCTCTGATGATCGGCGGCGTGCGTCGCGCCTTCGGCATCGGTCAGCAGGACCCGGCGGCCTGGATGTGGGGCCTTGCCGCCATCCTGTTCGCGGCGTGCTGCCTCGCTGAATGGCCAATCCCGAAATCCTGGAACATGTCTGCCGGCCTTGGCGGCGTAACGGGCGAGCTGATGCTTGGCGTCATCTCCACGCCATTCGCTGCGCTGCAAATCCCTGATCCGCAGGTGTGGGCGTCAGCGCTTGCCGGACTTGGCGCGATCCTGTTCGCCGCGATGGCGATGGGCCTCGGCGCCAGCGACGCCTCCTCGCTATGGCGCGCGCTCACGCACAAGCCGCAATACGCACCGGAAGCGCCGATCGTTGGCGTGCCCGCCCTTCCCTCTCGCCCCGCCGCGTCCGGCAGCCTGATGGACAATGTGATGCGCCTGCTTGGCAAGAAGCCCGAGGAAGTCATCGAGCCTATCGTTTACACAGAGGAAGACGGCTTCGAGGAAGGCGATCGCGGCTTCTTCACTGCAGTCGAGAAAGCCGAAGGCGCCGATGGACGCACGCGTCCGATCGTGCCGCGCGTTCTCGAAAGCCGTCCGATCCCCGATGCCGCCCCAGCGCCCGTCGCTACAGCGGCGCCGTCGGTCACGCCGCGCACGATCACCAAGCCTCCGCAGCCGCGCAACGCCAGCCAGACAACGCCGGCGCAGCAATCATCGGCCCGCGGACGCGATGCCTCCAGCGCCATCCCGCCGCTCGAACTGCTCGACGTGCCACCGCCGCGTTCGTCGGACGTCGATGAAGCGCGCCTGCTCGAAATGGCCGACCGCCTCGGCGGCGTGCTGACCGAGTTCGGCATCAAGGGCCGCATCACCGAAGTGCGCCCCGGCCCCGTCGTCACCCTGTTCGAGCTCGAGCCCGCAGCCGGCGTGCGGTCTTCCAAAGTCATCGCGCTCGCCGAAGACATCGCGCGCGCCATGTCCGCCACCTCTGCTCGCGTCGCCGTCATCCCGGGCCGTAACGCCATCGGCATCGAACTGCCGAACCCGACGCGCGAGACCGTCTATCTCCGCGACCTGCTCAACGCGCAGGAATTCTCGCGCTCACGCATGGCCCTCCCCCTCGCACTCGGCGAGTCGATCGAAGGCCAGCCGATGATCGGCGACCTCGGCAAGATGCCCCACCTGCTGATCGCGGGTACAACGGGCTCGGGTAAATCGGTCGGCATCAACGCGATGATCCTGTCGCTGATGTTCAAGCTGCCGCCCGAGAAGTGCCGCTTCATCATGATCGACCCGAAAATGCTCGAACTGTCGATCTATGAAGGCATTCCTCACCTGCTTGCTCCGGTCGTCACCGATCCGCAGAAGGCCGTGCTGGCCCTCAAATGGGTCGTGCGTGAGATGGAGAGCCGCTACGAGTTGATGTCCAAGATGGGCGTGCGCAACCTCGCCGGCTTCAACCAGAAGGCCGAAGAAGCCGCCGCCAAGGGCGAGCACCTCACGCGCCAGATCCAGACCGGCTGGAACAAGGAAACCGGCGAAGCCGTCTGGCAGAACGAACTCATCAAGCCCGAGCCCATGCCGCATATCGTGGTCATCATCGACGAGATGGCCGACCTCATGCTCGTCGCCGGCAAGGACATCGAAGGCGCCGTGCAGCGTATCGCCCAGATGGCGCGCGCCGCCGGCATCCACCTCATCACCGCCACGCAGCGTCCGTCGGTCGACGTCATCACCGGCACGATCAAGGCCAACTTCCCAACACGTATCTCCTACATGGTCACGACCAAGATCGACTCGCGCACCATCCTTGGTGAGCAGGGCGCCGAACAGCTGCTCGGCATGGGCGACCTTCTCTGGATGCAGTCGGGCGGCAAGATCAGCCGCGTCCACGGCCCGTTCGTGAAGGACGAGGAAGTCGAGCGCGTCGTGAACTGGCTCAAGGACCAGGGCCAGCCGCAATACATCGAAGGCATCACCGACGAAGTCGAAGAAGAAGCGTCTGTCTCCGACAACGCCTTCGGCACATCATCGGGCGATCCGGAAGAAGACATGTACCGCGAAGCGGTCGCCGCCGTCGTGCGCGACAAGCGCCCGACCACCTCCTACGTCCAGCGCGTTCTCCGCATCGGTTACAACCGCGCGGCTTCAATGATCGAGCGCATGGAACGCGAAGGCATCATCTCGGGCGCAGACCACGCCGGCAAACGCCAGATCATCCCGCGCGATGGCCGCAGCAGCGGTGGTGGCGGAGACTCGCACGAAGACGCCGCCTGATACCGGGCCGCCCTTCTCTCTCGATACGCAAAAGGCCGGCTCATCGAGCCGGCCTTTTCGATTCTCAATTCATGCCGCGACGCGGGCTCTAGTCGATCTCGGCAGCAGCGTCCGCTTCGGCCTTCTTCGACGCGGCCTTGCGCGCGCGCGTTGCGGCCATTTCCTTCTGCCGGGTCACTTTCTTCTCAGCCATCTCGACAGTGCGCATGGCCTTCCGGGCCACGATCGCTTCGGCGATGATCGGCAGAAGCCGCTCAGCCTCGGCCTGCTGCTTCGAGACGGCGCCCTTCGAAATGCGTTCGGCGTTGGCCTGGAGGTTCTCCAGCTCCTTCTCCGACATTTCGGGGATACGCTCTTCCAGACTCATCGGGTTCTCCTGTCGGCGTCGCGTCCGGCCGCTGCCGTCCATGCCCGCCGCTGGCGTCCCCGCGCGGCAAATGCCTGCGCCTATCAAAGAACGACAGTCATTAAATGCGCTTTTGAGCGCCTATAATCAAGCAAAAGCGTCCTTAAGCGGCCATTTTCAGCCGTTTAGCCGCACTGCACAGGAACTTTTGCCAGCCCTGCAGATCTGCGCTATACTCACAATATCGAGTTTCGGCCGACGACTTGGCCGCGCTACCCTGCGCATGCTGACGACATCCACCTACACTTGATGCAACCAGGCAGATCGCGTTCGCGCGAACTGTCGTCACGTACGCAAGGAAGACTTACTATGGCTACCGGAACAGTGAAGTGGTTCAACACCACCAAGGGCTACGGCTTTATCCAGCCGGACAACGGCTCGAAGGACGTGTTCGTCCACATCAGCGCGGTGGAAGCCGCCGGCCTTCGCGGCCTTGCTGACGGTCAGAAAATCACCTTCGAAGAGCAAGCTGACAAGCGCTCGGGCAAGATGTCTGCCGTCAACCTCAAGACTGCCTAGGACTGCCCTGCCCGGTTGGCGCGTGCAGCCGCGCCCCGGACAGCAAGAGAAAGGCCGGCCCTAGCGGGCCGGTCTTTTTTGTTGCGCGAACCGGATTTGATCAGGACGTGGCTGATGCCGCACTTGCCGGGCCAACGCATAGAAACCGCGTGAACGCGCCCCAGCATTGCAGAACGTCGCCGCCGCCAGAGCTCATGCGCGACAGCGTCACCACATAAAAATCATCGAACAAATAGCGGCCCGTCGCTTCATCCGGGCGCTCGACCTTGCCCTGCTTCATCAGCTCGCTGGCGACGCCGCGATGCAGGCCCTGCACCGGCCGCGTCATGTAAGCGCCAGCGCCTGCAAGCCCCAGCAGAAAAACAAGCACCACAAACGTCCGCATGGGTTTCTCCGTGCGCCCCGACCCGCCTTGTTATGCGCTATTTCGCCTCCGGCTTCGAGCAGAAGAATTGCGCGTACGCGCCAAGGCATTCCAGCACGGTCGAGCCGCCCGAGGTCACGGTGTATTTCGTGGCGACTAGCATGTCCTCGAACTTGGCTTCGCGCGTGATGCCGCCCACCACAGTGTCGATCAGCGCGCCGATACCGTCGCCGCCGCTCGCCTTGGCGAACTCCGCATCCGCATTGTTCTTCTGCGCTTCCTCGCTCGGCCGCGTCAGGAAGCCGCCCAGCGCAAGCGCGCCAGCAAGCAGCAATATCAGCAACATTCTCATCTCGGTTTCCTCGACCCGGTTGTGCGTTTCGGCTTGGGCGCTTTCGCGGCGACAGGCGGAAGCGGCGCCCCCTCTTCCCAAGCCTTCAGCCATTTCTTGGGCGCATTATGGCGCCACTGTCTTGTCAGATAGCCGCTCAGCGTTTTCGCATCGAGCCGCTTCAGCCGCGCCAGCACATACGGGTAGTTCCGGTAATGATCCGTGACGTGGAACGTCTCCGGGTCCGCCTCGCAAAGCATCTCGCGTTCGTCCAGCGGCACGCAGCCCAGCACGACGCTGTCATCCTCCGTACGCAGACGGGTCAGGAATTTCCCGAACGATTTGTAGGACGGATGGCCATAAGACGTGCCGGCTTCCGTCTCCGGAAACGACATGACCAGGTCGTGAAACTGTTTCGGCCCCATCGCGTTAGCTTCCCCCATGACCGTATCAAACAGCATTAGGACTGAACCGATGTTCATGAAAACAGGGCAAAAAAACCTTGGCGGCGACTTGTTTTCGCCGGGCCTGAGGACGAGGTTCACCGTCATGAGCATCCTGTCAGCACTCTTGCCCCTCGCCCTTTCCGTCAGCCCGCAGGCGCTGGCCGCCCCTGTGACATTGGCCCCGGAGCCTGTCGCCCTGCCTGTCGCAACTGCGCCGGCTGCAAAGCCAGTCGAGGTGAAATTCGCGCCGCCTGCGGCCAAGCCCGCGATCAAGCCGGCCCCCGCCGTCGCCCGCCCGGGCGAGGCTGAGCTCATCAAGATCCAGGGCTCGGTCGCGATGGACCGCAACGCCATCATCGACCGCGTCGCCAAGGCCATGACCGACACGAAAACCGTTCAGGGCCGCTTCACGCAGGTCGACCCCGCCGGATCGCCTTCGTCAGGCGCGTTCTACATCAACCGTCCCGGCAAGGTTCGTTTCGAATACACCTCGCCAGAGCCCATTTTCATTGTCTCGGACGGCGCAACGGTGTCGATCGAGGAGCCCAAGCGCAAAGCGTATGACGCGATCCCCCTGGCCTCCACGCCGCTGCACCTCTTCCTGCGCTCGAACATCGACCTGAAGAAAGACGGCAGCGTCACCGACGTCTCCACGTCGAACGGCTCGCACTTCGTCACCCTGATGGACAAGACGGGCGAAGCGGAAGGCAAGATGATCCTGCAATTCCGCGCGACTGACTTCGAGCTTCTCGGCTGGCGCCAGATCGACGGCACGGGCGCGGAAACACGCGTCCAGCTGGCGGACATGAAAAAGAACGTCTCGCTCAAGCCGTCGCTGTTCGTGGTTAAGGACCCCAATGACGTCAACGACGAGCGCCGGTAACGCGGCACTCGCAACGTAGCGTCGTCACCACACGCAAATTTTAACCATGTTTCAGATGACAAATCTGACTCTTCGTGGCTAAATTGCCACGTGGATCGAAGCCGCTCGCGCCAGCTTCCCCCCGCGGGCGCTTGCAGCGGATTTCGAAAAGCCGGAGCTATCCCCCGGCCCCATCGCGCCCCCGGGGCGCAAAGCGCGCCTGGCTGTCCCCGCGGCCGGGCGCGTTTGATGTGATCAAAGCACCGCGGCCGAAAAACCCATCCTCGACAGGCGCTTTTTCTTGATTTGAGGGGCGGCGCACCCGATGGTCAGGATTGCCCGCAGCCCCCAAACCAACGGCCTCCCCTACGACATGAACCGCCTTTCACTGGCGACCTGGAACATCAATTCGGTTCGTCTCCGCATCGACCGCGTCATCGCATTCCTCAAGCGGGAGAAGCCGGAAGTCCTGTGCCTGCAGGAGATCAAATGCCTCGATGACCAGTTCCCGAGGAAGGCGTTTGAAGCGGCTGGCTACAAGCATATCCATCTCTCGGGCCAGAAGGGCATGCATGGCGTCGCCATCGTGTCGAAGCTGCCCCTCAAGCCGCTGGAAACGCCGGGCCTCTGCCGTCATGGCCATGCGCGCTGCGCTTCGGCCGAGATCGCGGGCTTCGAGGTTCAGAACCTCTACGTACCGGCGGGCGCGGATATCCCCGATCCCACGCTGAACGAGAAATTCGCCCACAAACTCGATTTCGTCGAGCGGATGCATGACTTCTACGCCGCTCGCGCCGCCAGGCGCTCTGCCCTTCCCCTGCTGGTCGCAGGCGACATCAACATCGCGCCTGAAGAGAACGATGTGTGGTCGCACCGCCAGCTGCTGAATGTGGTGAGCCATACGCCGGCCGAAACCGATGGCCTCAAGCGCGTGCTCGCCGACGGCAAGCTGACCGACATCGCCCGCGCCAAGCACCCGGCCAACGAGAAGCTCTACACCTGGTGGAGCTACCGCGCCGCAGACTGGCGGCTCTCCAATCGCGGCCGCCGCCTCGATCACTGGTGGTCGGACAAGCGCGCGACGCCGCTGGTCGATATCGGCAGTTACAGAATCCATCCGGAAGAACGCGGCGGCGAAAAGCCCAGCGACCATGTGCCTGTGACGGTGTCCGTCACCGCCGCAGGCTGAGGCGCGCTCCTTACGGAACGACAATCTTGCTCGTCTGGCGGAACGCGTCGCCTATATGCAAGATCAAGGAACAACGGAACCGCACCATGAAGCGCATTGCCCTTATCGCCGCCCTCGCCTTCGCGGCTTGCTCGCCTACCGCCGAAGCCCCAGCGCCAGCACCGGCTGAGCCCACGCCTGCTGCAGAAACACCGGCTCCCGCCCCGTCGGTCACGCTCGACGTACTCACGGCTGACGGCATCGGACCGCTGACGATCGGCATGACGAAGGATGAAGTGGTAGCCGCCCTCGGCCCCGATGCGACTCCCAACTCGGTTGGCGGCCCTGACCCGGATAGCTGCGAAGAGTTCCGGCCAGAGCGCGCGCCTGAGGGCGTTCTCGTGATGATCGAGCAAGGCAAGCTGTCCCGCATCTCGCTCGTCGACCTGTCGACTGTGAAAACCGACAAGGGCTTCGGCATCGGCGATACGTCAGACGCGGTGAAAACCGGCTATGGCGCCGAAGCGAAAGCCTCGCCGCACAAATACCAGGACAAGCCCGCTGAATACATCACGTGGTGGAAAGGCGGCCTGCGCAGCGAGCCATACGTGCAGGACGAAGCCGCACGCGGCGTCGTCTATGAGATCGACGGGACAGGGAAAGTCGGCGCCGTCCACGCCGGCGGCCCGAGCATCCAGTACGTCGAAGGCTGCGCGTAGGCCCTACTCCTCGCGCTCCGCTCCTGCTTTCTGGCTGACGCCTTTCAGATCGTTCTGCCGCCCGCCGGACAGGATGTTGGTCAGTCCGTAATTGCCCTCATGGCAGGCAAACTCGAATATGGTGTCATCGAGCCGGTTGAGTGCGGTCTCGCCGCGCCACACGCTTGTATAGGTCGCCGGATCGTTGATCTCGAATTGGTAGAGTATCTGCCGGTCGGATATGCGCGTGAAGCGCTCGGTGATCTTGCCAGCAACGCTCATAACCGTGCGCTCGCTGCGCTGATCGGGATGCATGTTCATCGTCTCGACAACCAGCGTGTCGCCATGCCACCGCGCAATCGGATCGCCCATCCATTGCGCGATGCCATCACTGCGGTGCTGGTCCGTGAAGCGCGCGATACGCACATCGTGCACCATCTCCACCATCATCATCACATGCTCGGGCGTCTGCACGATCTGCACATTGTTGTTGTACAGGCCCGAGCGGAAGGGCGGCCCACCCGACATGAGTATGCAGCGCTCACCCAATCCCCTCTCCTCGGGATGGTCGTAGCCCGATCCGATCTTACGCGGCGACGCATCCTGGATCGCCTTGCCCTCTTTCGTCAGCGCCGGGATTTTACCGTTCTCGGGATAGACAACCCATGACGAGCGCAACTCGCCGCCGATCGAAATTACGTGCGCCCCGGGATCGGTATAAGCCACATCGTAATTGCCCACCGGCGGCAGAGGCTTGCCCTTCTCCGGCGCGCCCTCATTGGGATCGACATAGCTGGCCTGCGTCTTCATGCGCTGGTTGAACAGCGTGCCGCCCTCGATCGCATCCGCCTGTTCGCGCGAGATCACCAGCGGATAGCCAGCCGGCCGCTCCATCGCGGTCGCGGTCGCCGAACTCCACACGCCCTGCAGGTCCGGCTTTCCCGCCGACGTTCGCGGCGGCTCGTATTTCTGTGCAGCCTGCGACCATGCAGGTCCCGCGCCGATCGCAACTCCAAGAGTCGCGACAAGGACCGCCCATTTGAGCGCCATCGTTTCTCCTCCCTGTCAGCGGTTGGTTCCGCTTCTTTATGAGGAGGAGTGTCGCTCAGTCTGTGCCAGATGCAACTGGCATCGCATTGCGGTCTGCGGCGCTACGCCTGCAACCGATACCCGCCGCTTTCCGTCAGCAGCAGGCGCGCATTCGCAGGATCCGGCTCGATCTTCTGGCGCAGGCGATAGATGTGCGTCTCGAGCGTGTGCGTGGTGACGTTGGCATTGTAGCCCCACACTTCGGACAAAAGCTCCTCGCGCCCAACAGGCTTGCCGCCCGCGCGGTAGAGATATTTGAGAATGTTCGTCTCTTTCTCGGTGAGACGGATCTTCCTGTCCTTGTCGTCTACCAGCAGCTTCGCCGCCGGGCGGAATTCGTAAGGCCCCAGCCGGAAGATCGCGTCTTCGCTTTGCTCGAACGTCCGCAAATGCGCGCGCACGCGAGCCAGAAGCACCGAGAACTTGAAAGGCTTGGTCACATAATCATTTGCGCCGCTATCGAGGCCAAGGATCGCGTCGGCATCCGTCACCTGCCCCGTCAGCATCACGATCGGCGCGGCTATGCCGTGCTTGCGCATCAGGCGACACGCATCGCGACCATCCATGTCCGGCAGCTCGACGTCGAGAACGATCAGGTCAGCGCGCATCTCCTCGGCCTTCTTGATCCCCTCCCCCGCGGAACCCGCGTGGACGATCTTGAATCCCTCATGCAGCTCGAACTGCTCGGCCAAGGCCTCTCGCAGCTCCTGGTCATCATCGACCAGCAGGATCGTCTTGGCAGTTGTCATATCTAGGCGTCTCCCGGCCGCGCATCTTCCGTGCGGGGCAAAGCAAGTCTAGGGAGTATGTTGCCTGCACGGAAGCCGTATCGAGGCTGACACCCCCATGGATAACGCCGCTTTTATCGCAAACGCCTCGGGCCAGCTCCGATGGGCGGGCCATGAGGTGCGATGTGCGCTGGGCAGAAGCGGCGTTACGCCCGCCGAATCCAAGCGCGAGGGCGATGGCGCCAGCCCCATCGGCGTCTGGCGGATGCGTCAGGTGCTGTGGCGCTCCGACAGGATTGCCGCGCCCGCGACACGCCTGCCTGCGGTTGAGCTGATCCCGGAGGCCGGCTGGTGCGACGCCCCCGGAGACCCGTTCTACAACCGCCCCGTGCTGCTTCCATACGCCGCCAGCCATGAGCGGCTCTGGCGCGAGGATCACATCTACGACCTGATCGTCGAGCTTGGTTACAACGACGCCCCCGTCATCGCCGGCAAGGGCAGCGCCATCTTTCTCCATGTCGCCCGCGAGGACTATTCACCCACCGAGGGCTGCGTTGCCTGCGCCCTCCCCGATCTGCTGGCGCTGCTGGCCGACGCAAAGCCGGGCGATGCGATCGAGATTCGGGTTTGAGATGTTGGTGTAACTCTTCCCCCGTGAAACGGGGGAAGTACGGCGAAGCCGGGATGGGGGCGAGCCTCAAGGGCAGCGCCGGTAACTCGCCCCCAACGTCTCGTGGCTTCGCCACGATCCACTTCCCCCGCAAGCGGGGGAAGAGCTTCACCGCCCGCTTCCCTCACGACAAATCGACAGCCACTCCGCTCAGCGCTAACAACCCAACATGACCGACGCCGCCGCCACACGTTCCAGCACACACATCCTCTTCATCGCCGGCGCCCTCCTCGCGGCATCGCACCTCGCCAATGAATGGGTGAAGCTCGACCAGCCCTGGGGTCCGGTGTGGAAATGCTCCGGCATTGTAGTGCTCGGCCTCTACGCGCTCAGCCAGCGCGCCATTCTTGTTGGCCTTGGCTTGTTGCTGTCGGCTGCAGGCGACGTCTTTCTTGAACTCGACGGCCTGTTCGTCGCCGGCATGGGAGCGTTCGGGCTCGCGCACGTGTTCTATTCGGCCGCCTTCATCACCATCATCCGCCGCGAAGGCCTCAACAAATCCGGCTGGCCGTTAGCCGTCGCCGTGATCGCGGCAACGATCGCGCTTGGCGTCTGGTTCGCGCCGGGCCAGGCGGAAATGGGCCTCGCCATCCCGGCCACGGCCTATTCCGTCATCATATCGATCATGGTGATCTCGGCTGTGATGTCGAAAGCGCCGCTGATGGCGAAGCTTGGCGCGGTGAT
>JAUYSA010000176.1 GCA_030696545.1 Hyphomonadaceae bacterium | reverse complement strand
CGAACAACTGACGCAGGCGTGGATCCTTGAAGTGATCACTGAGCGCTTTCCACATTGTGTCGAACGGACGGATCGCCAGCAGGTCGGGCAGGCGTGTCAGCCCTATTCGGCCTGTCAGCGTGATCGGGTTCGGTTTGGAGGCGGCGAGGAAGGGCTCGCGCAGAGTTTCGTACATGCGTCGCCCCTCTGCACAGAAGGCGAGATAGCCGCGCGCCTCGCTGCCACCCGCGAAAGCGCCGATAGCGTCTGCACTGCGGCCTTCGTCGGCGAAGAGGTCGAGTTGAGCGCCGCCGGTCCAGGCGTGGCGGGCGAGAATTGAGAGAGGTTGCAGGGCGACATGGTCCTTCAGACGCGAGCCAGCCGCTGTGAACAATTCCTCGAATACCCAGCGCATCGTGAGGACTGTTGGACCTGCATCGATGGCTGCGCCCGCAACCTCGACTTCTCGCATCTTGCCGCCTGCGGCCCCGGCGCGCTCAAGGACCGTGACTGCGTAGCCCGCGCTGGCCAGACGCAGGGCGGCTGACAGTCCACCGATGCCGGCGCCGACCACAATGGCGCGGTCATCGTTCATACCCACTCCAAATCCGATTGACTGGACGCTATCATGTGTCCAATCTACATGACAGCGCCGGGTTTATCTCGGTGTCCATGTCAGGGAGACGGTCATGGCGCTACCGGTGCGCATCGAAGCGGCGCTCAAGGCCGCGATCGATGGAGCGGATACGCCGAGTGCGCCCCCGGGATTGATCAAGGCTCTACGTTATGCGGTGTTCCCGGGCGGGGCGCGTGTCCGGCCGACCTTGTCCCTCGCCGTTGCCCGCGCCTGCGGGGATGACCATCCGGCGATTTCTGATGCTGCGGCTGTTGCGGTTGAACTCCTGCATTGCGCGTCGCTGGTGCATGACGACCTACCGTGTTTTGACAATGCTGACTTCCGTAGGGGCAAGCCCTCCGTTCACACTGTGCATGGGGAACCGATCGCCTTGCTGACGGGCGATGCCCTGATCGTCATGGCTTTCGAGAGGCTTGCAGTTGCGGCCGCGATTAAACCCGCACGGCTCGCGCCCCTGATCACAACCATCGCGCGTGGTGTCGGTGCGCCCTCCGGAATCGTCGCTGGACAAGCGTGGGAGAGCGAGCCAAGTGCGCCGCTGGATATCTATCATCAGGCGAAAACCGGCGCTCTGTTTGTCGCGGCGACAACGTCGGGCGCGATCGCGGCTGGCGCTGACGGAGCGCCCTGGCGCGCGCTTGGTGAGACGCTGGGAGCGGCCTATCAGGTGGCGGATGACTTGCTCGATGCCCTGCAGTCCGGCGCGGGCGAGTGCGACAAGCCCGTCGGGCAGGACGCTTTGCTGAAGCGGCCAAGCGCGGTCGCGGAGCGGGGCGTTCACGGCGCCCTTGAGCGGCTTTATGCGCTGGTCGAACAGGCTGTGGCCTCGGTGCCTCAGTGTGAAGGCGCGCAGGAAATGCGTGATATGGTACGCTTCTCCGCCATGCGCCTCGCGCCGAAGCAACTGGCGCGCAGTGCCGCGTAGAGGGCTGTGAGCGGCTGGCGCGGGCGTTGGGTTCAGTGGCGCAACGCACGCCTTTCAGACCCCCGTTTTCAAAGGTTTGCCGCTGATTTTCCGCTGACACGGCCGATCGCGCGCGGCCGTACGCGCGGGCTGTTCGATCTCGTGGCCGGGTTCGTCTATTCGCAGGTTCTGGCGGCGTGTGTCCGGCTCGATATCTTCAACCTACTGAAGGCCGGTCCGTGTAGCGCCGACGATCTCGCTGCCAAGCTGGATATGCCCCCGGAGCAGTTGTCGCGGTTGCTGCGTGCTGCTGCTGCACTTGATCTGGTTGAGCCGATTGGCGGACAATATGCGCTGGGGCCGCAAGGTGCAGCGCTTCTGGGCAATGCCGGGCTTGGCGAGATGATCCGCCATCATGACAGTCTATACGCGGATATGCAGGACCCGGTCGGGCTAATGCGACGTGGACGAGGTGAGCATCTGGCCCAGTATTGGCCCTATGCGACGTCGGGAGATCCAGCAAAAGCCAGTGAAGATGCAGTTGCCGCTTATTCCGCTCTGATGGCGGCGACTCAGCCGGCCGTGGCTGCTGATGTGCTTGATGCATATCCAATGCGGCGGCATCGCACCGTGATGGATGTCGGCGGTGGAGAAGGCGCTTTCCTGTCGGCGGTTGGCGCGCGCTGGCCGCATCTGAATCTGCGCCTGTTCGATCTTCCGGCGGTCGTTCAGCGGGCGCGCAAGGTCCTGCAGCCACTCGCGTCGCGGGCGACTTTCCACGAAGGAAGCTTCCTGACAGACCCTCTGCCATCCGGCGCGGACCTCATCACCCTCATCCGCATTCTGCACGACCACGACGACGACGGCGTCACGCAGCTCCTGGCGTCAGCTCGAGCGGCGCTGGCGCCTGGCGGGAAGCTGCTGATCGCCGAGCCCATGTCGGCTGCGTCGGGCCGGGGACGCGTCGGGGATGCGTATTTCGGTTTCTACCTGCTGGCGATGGGGCGGGGTGAGGCGCGTTCGCCCGAAGAGATCGGCGGATTTGCCAAGCGTGCTGGATTTGGGCGCGTCCGATTGCTGCGTGTGCGAACCCCGAGCCTGCTGCGTGTGCTGGTGGCCGAGACCTGATTCCATCCGCCGTCCGCGGTCGCGTCCAGAGTTGCGTTCGTTACCTTACGTCGATCGCAATCATCACGCGATTACGAGCAAAATACCGAGCCGTAGCGAGATTCAAACGCCCGAATAGGCGTCTCATGTGATTGACACTCTAAAGCGTCCAAGTAATCTTACACTGCATTCACGTGAACATATTTTGCGTTGGGTGTTGGCGGGACGTCGGAGACCAAATGCAGACTGTCGCTATCGTTCTGGAAGGTCCCGAGAAGATCGCGGTGCGCAGCCTTGCGCTCAACGCGGTCGGTGAAAACGACGTCGTGATCGAGATTTCCTGGAGCGGAATCAGCACGGGCACGGAGCGCCTGCTGTGGACGGGCCGCATGCCGCAGTTTCCCGGTATGGGTTATCCGCTGGTGCCCGGTTACGAATCCGTTGGTCGCATCATCGCCGCCGGCGCCAACGCCGCGCATCGCATTGGCGAGAACGTCTTCATCCCCGGCGCGACTTGCTACAAGGACGCGCGCGGACTGTTTGGCGGCGCAGCGCGGACGTTGATCGCTCCGAGCGCACGCGCAATCGCGATCCCTGAAGAGCTTGGTGCGCGCGGCGTGCTGATCGCGCTTGCCGCGACCGCCTATCACGCCATCGCCGGCGGACAGCCGCCTGAGCTGATTGTCGGACACGGCGTGCTCGGCAGGTTGCTTGCGCGCCTCACAGTCGCCATGGGCGCGCCCGCGCCGACCGTGTGGGAGACGAACGCGCAGCGGCGCGATGGCGCGGTGGGCTACGAAGTTCTCGATCCCGAGCACGACACGCGCAACGACTACGCCGCCATTTGCGACGCGAGCGGCGCTGGAGCCCTGCTCGACACGTTCGTCAAGCGACTCGCCAAGGGCGGTGAAATCGTTCTGGCGGGCTTCTACGAAGACCGCCTGTCCTTCTCGTTTGTGCCCACATTTATGCGTGAGGCGCGCTTCCGCGTCGCCGCAGAATGGAAGCCCGAAGATCTGCGGTCGACCCAGGCGCTCCTGCGCGTCGGAGGACTGTCGCTGGACGGCCTCATCACGCATGAGCAGGTCCCGGAAAATGCCGGGGACGCTTATGCAACAGCGTTCACCGATAGTGCGTGCCTCAAAATGGTCCTGGACTGGAGAAAGTGCGCATGAGTGTGACCCTGCTGGACAATCGGGCTCTACGCAGGGAAGCGGCCATCGAGCCGGATCCCGTGCCAACCGGCGAAGTCACGAAGGAAACGCAGATCATCGCCATCTACGGTAAGGGCGGCAGCGGCAAGAGCTTTGCCCTCGCCAACCTCAGTTACATGATGGCCCAGCAGGGCAAGCGCGTGCTGCTGATCGGCTGCGACCCCAAGTCAGACACCACCTCACTCCTGTTCGGCGGCAAGGCCTGTCCAACCATCATCGAGACATCCTCACGCAAGAAGGCCGCCGGCGATGAAGTGCGCATCGAGGATGTCTGCTTCCAGCGCGATGGCGTCTTCGCGATGGAACTCGGCGGCCCTGAAGTCGGGCGCGGTTGCGGCGGACGTGGCATCATCCACGGCTTCGAACTTCTCGAAAAGCTCGGCTTCCACGACTGGGGCTTCGACTACGTCCTGCTCGACTTCCTGGGCGACGTGGTCTGCGGCGGCTTCGGCCTGCCGATCGCGCGCGACATGTGCCAGAAGGTGATCGTCGTCGGCTCGAACGACCTGCAATCACTTTACGTCGCAAACAATGTCTGCTCGGCGGTGGAATACTTCCGCAAGCTTGGCGGAAACGTCGGCGTCGCCGGCATGCTAATCAACAAGGATGACGGCACGGGCGAAGCGGCTGCATTTGCCGCGGCCGTCGGCATCCCCGTCCTCTGCGCTATCCCCGCCGACGAGGACATCCGCCGCAAGTCGGCCAACTACCAGATCATCGGCACGCCCGGCGATCGCTGGGGCCCGATGTTCGAAGGTCTTGCCGCCAACGTCGCGACTGCGCCTCCCGTTCGTCCCACGCCGCTGACGCAAGACCAGTTGCTCGGTCTCTTCAAGGCGGACCAGGTCGGCGGCGGCGTTGTCCTCAAGCCGGCCAGCCAGGCCGACATGCGCGGCGCGACCTACGTCGAGAAGCCCACCCTCGAAGTCATTTACGACGCGGTATGATGCATGACTGACCGCGATCCCTCAGAAGCGCCACGCGACGCCCCCGGCTACGACGCCACTGACGTCGCCAGCGCCAGCGTTCCTGCTGAGGGCTCCGGCTGTCATGCCGGCGCAGAAGAACTGCACAAGGCTGCCGCCAGCGCCGGCAAGTCTGAAGTGCTGGAGCGTTACGCCAAGGACTATCCCAAAGGTCCGCACGACCAGCCTCAGAGCATGTGTCCCGCCTTCGGCAGCCTGCGCGTCGGCCTGCGTATGCGGCGCACGGCGACGATCTTGTCAGGCTCCGCCTGCTGCGTTTACGGCCTGACCTTCACATCGCACTTCTACGGCGCGCGACGCTCTGTCGGCTACGTGCCCTTCAACTCCGAAACGCTGGTGACTGGCAAGTTGTTCGAGGACATCCGCGAAGCGGTGTTCAAGCTGGCCGATCCGGAACTGTACGACACGATCATCATCACCAATCTCTGCGTGCCGACCGCCTCGGGCGTTCCGCTTCAGCTGCTGCCGAAGGAGATCAACGGCGTCCGCATCATCGGCATCGACGTGCCGGGCTTCGGCGTTCCGACGCATGCCGAGGCGAAAGACGTCCTCGCCGGCGCGATGCTGAAATACGCACGCAACGAAGCGGAGCAGGGGCCTGTCGCCGCGCCGCGCGAACGCGCCTCGATGCCGACGGTCACGCTGCTCGGCGAAATGTTCCCCGCCGATCCGGTCGGCATCGGCATGATGCTGGCCCCGATGGGCCTCGCAGCGGGCCCTGTCGTGCCGACCCGCGAATGGCGCGAACTCTATAGCGCGCTGGACTGCGCCGTGGTCGCCGCCATGCATCCCTTCTACACCGCTTCGGTCCGCGAATTCGAAGCAGCAGGCCGCAAGGTTATCGGCTCGGCGCCGGTCGGTCGTGACGGAACGGCGGCATGGCTCGACGCGATCGGCAATGCCTGCGGCGTCTCCCAGGAGAAGATCGACGCCGCCAAGAACAAGACCCTGTCCGCGATCACCGCCGCACTCGCCGGCTCGCCGATCAAGGGCCGCGTAACGGTATCTGGCTATGAAGGCTCCGAACTTCTCGTCGCCCGCCTGCTGATCGAGAGCGGCGCGGACGTGCCGTATGTCGGCACTGCTTGCCCACGCACGCCATGGTCCGAGCCCGATCGTCAGTGGCTCGAGTCCAAGGGCGTCCGCATCCAGTACCGCGCCTCGCTGGAGCAGGACATCGCCGCGATCCACGAGTTCGGGCCCGATCTCGCAATCGGCACGACGCCCGTGGTGCAGCACGCCAAGGAGCGCTCGATCCCGTCGCTCTATTTCACGAATCTCATCTCCGCGCGCCCCCTGATGGGCCCCGCCGGCGCGGGTTCCCTTGCGACGGTCGTCAACGCCGCCCTCGCCAACAAGGGCCGCTTCGACCGGATGACCGAATTCTTCGAAGGTGTCGGCACCGGCCACGCCGCAGGCGTCTGGGAAGACACGCCGCAGGATCGTCCGGAGTTCAAGGCGCGCTACGCCAAGACGATGGCTGCCTCCCGCGCGGCGGAAGAGGCGGTGGGCACATGACGCTCATCTTCGATCATGATCGCGCCGGCGGCTATTGGGGCGCCGTTTACGCCTTCACCGCGATCAAGGGCCTGCAGGTCATCATCGATGGCCCGGTCGGCTGCGAGAATCTGCCCGTCACATCCGTGCTCCACTACACGGACGGCCTGCCGCCGCATGAGCTGCCGATCGTCGTGACGGGCCTGGGCGAGGAAGAGCTCGGCAAGACCGGAACGGAAGGCGCGATGAAGCGCGCCTGGAAAACGCTCGACCGCGATCTGCCTGCAGTCGTCGTGACCGGATCGATTTCCGAAATGATCGGCGGCGGCGTCACGCCCGAAGGCACCAACATCCAGCGCTTCCTGCCGCGTACGATCGACGAAGATCAGTGGCAGAGCGCCAACCGCGCGCTCACCTGGCTCTGGACCCAGTTCGGCACCAAGAAAGTGCCTAAGCTGAAGCCGCGCAAGGAAGGCGAGAAGCCCAAGGTCAACATCATCGGCCCGATGTACGGCATGTTCAACCTGCCCTCCGACCTCGCCGAGATCCGCCGCCTGATCGAGGGCATCGGCGCGCAAGTGAACATGGTCTTCCCGCTCGGCAGCCATCTGGCCGACGTCAAGATGCTGCCGCTTGCCGAAGTGAATGTGTGCATGTATCGCGAGTTCGGTCGCCAGCTCTGCGAGACTCTGGAGCGACCCTATTTGCAGGCGCCCATCGGGCTGGAGTCGACGACGCTTTTCCTCCGCAAGCTCGGCGAACTTACGGGCCTCGACCCCGAGCCCTTCATCACCCGCGAGAAGCACACCACGATCAAGCCGGTGTGGGATCTCTGGCGCTCGGTGACGCAGGACTTCTTCGGCACAGCCAGCTTCGCGATCGTGGCCAACGAAACCTACGCCCGCGGCGTTCGAAATTTCCTCGAGAACGATCTCGGCCTGCCTTGCACCTTCTCCTTCTCGCGCGCAGCCGGGGTCAAGCCCGACAACATCGCTGTCCGTGAAGCCATCCGCACGACGCCGCCGCTCGTGATGTTCGGCAGTGTAAACGAGCGGATGTATATGGCCGAGCTGGGCTCGCGCGCCTGCTACATTCCTGCGTCCTTCCCCGGCGCCGTCATCCGCCGCCACACTGGAACGCCTTTCATGGGCTATGCCGGCGCGACCTACCTGATCCAAGAAGTCTGCAACGCACTGTTCGACGCGCTCTTCCACATTCTCCCGCTCGCCGGACAGATGGACAAGATCGACGCGACGCCGGCGCGCTCGCATGTCGAGATCGCCTGGGATGATGCCGCCAAAGCCGCGTTCGACAAGTTCATCGAGGCGCAGCCCGTTCTGGTTCGCATTTCCGCTGCCAAGCGACTGCGTGATGCGGCCGAGCGCGCCGCGCGCGTGGACGGCGCAGATCGTGTCACGTCCGCGAGCCTCGCGCGTGCGCGTGCAAGTGTCTTCGAGGGGGAGTTCGTATGACGCACTCCCAAGCTCGGTACGCCACTGCGGCTGCGCAGGAAGTCATCAGCAAAAAGGTTGGGTCTGGTCTTGCCGTACCAGATCATTCGTCGTCCCGGGAACGGGGCGACAAACCCAGGCCGCTCATGCGGTCCTGGATTTTTCGGCAAACGAAGAACCGGAGGACGTAATGTCAGAAAGAGACGCCCGAACTGGGTCACTATCCGGCCTGACAGAGGCTGAAGCGAAGGAGTTCCACAATGTTTTCATGGGGAGCTTCATCCTTTTCACCCTCATCGCTATTGGCGCCCATATCCTTGTTTGGATGTGGCGTCCGTGGCTGCCAGCCGCCAGCGGGTACGGCGAACTGAAAGATGTAATTGAACTGGCCCGCCAAACGGCTTCGGCCTTTTTCGGATAAGAGAGGGACTGAGTCATGTGGCGAATTTGGCTTCTATTTGATCCGCGGCGAGTATTGATCGGGTTGTTTCTCTTCCTGTTCACGCTCGCACTGCTGATCCATTTCATCTTGCTGAGCACTGATCGTTTCAACTGGATCGAAGGACCCGGCGCGCGAGCTCCGACGGCCTCGATCGAGAACACGGTCTCGGATCAAACCGCGCCCGTCTAGGACGCGTTTTGAGGGTCTAACGACCCTGAAGTGCGGCGGGCGCGACCGGTCAAGGCCGGTTGCGCTTGTTGCACCCAACACTAACGGCGGCGACAAATTGCGCCGACAGAGCGGAGTACGTAGCGGTGGCCCTACTAAGCTTTGAGAGAAAGTACCGCGTACGCGGTGGTACGCTTATCGGCGGCGATTTGTTCGATTTCTGGGTCGGTCCCTTTTATGTCGGCTTCTTCGGCGTCACGACGATTTTCTTTGCGGCGCTCGGTACCGCACTGATCATCTACGGAGCCGCAATCGGTCCGACATGGAATGTCTGGCTGATCAGCATCAACCCGCCCGATGCATCCTATGGCCTTGGTCTTGCGCCGCTCAAGGAGGGCGGCGTCTGGCAAATGGTCACGATATGCGCGGTTGGCGCTTTTGTGTCCTGGGCGCTTCGAGAGGTGGAGATCGCTCGCAAGTTGGGGATCGGCCTTCACGTGCCCTTCGCGTTCGGGTTCGCGATCGCAGCCTACATGACGTTGGTCGTGCTCAGACCGCTCATGCTGGGCGCTTGGGCCAACGGTTTCCCCTATGGCATTTTCAGCCATTTGGACTGGGTATCCAACACCGGCTACCAGTATTTGAACTTCCACTACAATCCCGCACACATGATCGCGGTGTCATTCTTCTTCGTCACCTGCTTTGCGCTGGCGCTGCACGGCTCGCTGGTGCTGTCAGCGACTAATCCGGGCGATGGCGGTGAGGTTAAGTCGCCCGAACACGAGGACACTTTCTTCCGCGATGTGCTTGGCTACTCGATCGGGACGCTGGGGATTCACCGGCTCGGTCTGTTCCTCGCTCTGGCGGCCGTTTTCTTCAGCGCTGTCTGCATGATCATCAGTGGTCCGTTCTGGACCCTCGGATGGCCTGAATGGTGGAATTGGTGGCTCGATCTCCCGATCTGGAGTGAGCAGGGAGGCGCGATATGACCGCATACCAGAACATCTTCACCCAGGCGCAAGTCAGGGGTCCCATCGAGGTCGGCGTTTCTTTGCCAGCTGGATATGAGGACCGCGTCGGGAAGCCTTTCTTCTCTCGCCTGCTTGGTTGGATCGGCAACGCTCAGTTGGGACCGATCTATCTCGGTACGACGGGTGTTGCGTCTCTTATAACCGGCTTCATCGCTTTCGAGATCATTGGTCTCAACATGTGGGCCTCGGTGGGCTGGGATCCGGTGCAGTTTGTGCGCCAGCTGCCGTGGCTTTCGCTTGAGCCGCCACCGCCGGAGCAGGGGTTGAACATCATGCCGCCGCTTGCCCAGGGCGGGTGGTGGTTGATGGCCGGCTTCTTCATGACCACGTCAGTCGTGTTGTGGTGCTTCCGGACTTATCTGCGCGCCAAGGCGCTGGGCCTGGGAACGCATGTTACGTGGGCGTTCGCTTCGGCAATCTGGCTCATGCTGGTGCTAGGCTTCATCCGGCCGATCCTCATGGGCAGCTGGAGCGAGGCGGTTCCCTTTGGTATCTTCCCGCACCTCGACTGGGTCGGGTCATTCTCCATCACCTATGGCAACCTGTTCTATAACCCGTTCCACGCGCTCTCGATCGCCTTCCTCTATGGGTCGGCGCTTCTATTCGCGATGCACGGCGCCACCATCCTTGCGGTCAGTCGTTATGGCGGCGAACGCGAGATCGAGCAGATCACGGATCGCGGCACCGCTTCTGAACGCGCGGCGTTGTTCTGGCGCTGGACCATGGGCTTCAACGCGTCAATGGAATCGATCCATCGTTGGGCGTGGTGGTTCGCAGTCCTGTGCCCGCTTACGGGCGGCATCGGGATCCTGCTGACCGGGACGGCTGTCAACAACTGGTATGACTGGGCTGTTGCGCACCACTTTGCGCCTGGCATGGACATCAGTGCGACCCATGTTGGGGAGCCGCTGCCTCTCCCTGATCTGCCGCCGCCGAACGTTGCTGCCCCTGACGCTGGCGCATTGCAGCCAACGCAGCCGGATGCTGCGATCATCCCAACGCCGGATGCGACGATACCGGACACGCCGATCGAAGGAACGGCGCCGACAGTGCCTCCCGAGGAGCGTCCCGCGCCGTCGGAACAGGCACCGCGCAACTAGCGCAAAGGCAATCTGAAAAAACTGCCGAAGCGCAAGCTTCGGCAGTTTTCTTTTGTCAGCCGCGCCGTTGGAGAATGCTTCGCGAACTTGCCGGCAAGCATCGCTGTCGAGAGGGTCAGGTAATATATCTGATGATGGAGGCGTGAACTTTCCGCAAAAACGTCCGCCGCGGCTGAAGGCCAACGGCTTGCCCGATTGCTCTGTCGCTAGCCCGTTTGGAGCGGTCACTACAGACCGAGTTCATCCCAGCGCGCCAGATAAATCCGAAACCAGGGGGCATAGACTTCCGGCCGAATGCGCACATCACGTTGCAGCGTGTAAATACTGGCCCAGCGTGTTGCCAGCACCTCGTTGGGGTTAGGGGTGACGGGCGTTTTAATGTCGCCTTCGGCGCGAAAGACATGCACACGTTCATGCTCGTGAAGGCCATTCGTCACGTCGGCGGCGTACTCGATCACGCTGCAGGCCTTGAGCGGGAGCGATAGATTCAGCTCTTCGCTCAGTCTGCGGCTGGCGCCGTCTGCCGGCGTCTCCCCCCAGGTGGGGTGCGAGCAACAGGTGTTGGCCCAAAGGCCACCGCAATGGTATTTGGACAGGGCACGACGTTGCAGCAGCACGGCATCGCCCGACATCACGAAAATAGAGACTGCCAGATGGAGTACGCCCTGTCGGTGCGCCTCCATCTTGTCGATGGGGAACAGCGTGCCATCGGCGGCTATGCCAGGGATCAGCCTATCGTCGGCGCGGGTCTCGAACGCTTCGACTCCGGCCAGGCCAGTCCTGGTCACGCGGCCACGGCTGATCGGCTGAGTGCGCACTGTGACCACAGCTCCGACAGGGCAGTTACAAGACGTTCGATATCTTGATCAGTATGGAGCGGGGATGGGGTAATGCGCAACCGCTCCGTCCCGCGTGGCACTGTTGGATAGTTGATGGGCTGGATATAGATGCCGTACCGGTCCAGCAGCCAGTCGCTTATCTGCTTACACTTCACCGGATCCTTGACCATCACCGGAATTATGTGGCTCGGATTGTCGAGGCAGGGGATGCCTATGGCTTCCAGCCGACGGCGAACCTTTGCCACACGTTCCTGGTGGCGCATGCGCTCGATCTGGCTTTGCTTCAGATGCTGGATGCTGGCGAGGGCGCCCGCAGCAACCGCCGGTGGCAGCGCCGTCGTGAAGATGAAACCGGACGCAAAGCTGCGGACAAAGTCGCACATTGCGGCCGACCCAGCGATGTAGCCGCCGAACACGCCGAATGCCTTGCCAAGCGTGCCCTCGATTACCGTCAACCGATCCATCAGACCTTCGCGCTCGGCAACACCGCCGCCGCGCGGACCGTACAGGCCGACACCGTGAACCTCGTCGAGATAGGTCATAGCATTATGCTTGTCCGCCACGTCGCAGAGTTCTGCGATCGGCGCGATGTCGCCATCCATCGAATAGACGGACTCGAAAGCCACCAGCTTGGGCCGGGCAGGATCGAGCTGGGACAGCTTGCGGTCGAGATCGGCCGGATCGTTGTGCCGGAAGATGATCCGCTCCGCGCCGCTGTGGCGTATGCCCTCGATCATCGAGGCGTGGTTTCCAGCGTCAGACAGAACTGCGCAATTGGGCAGCCGGCCCGCCAGTGTTCCGAGCGCTGCCCAGTTGGACACGTAGCCTGAGGTGAACAGCAGCGCTGCTTCTTTCCCGTGAAGGTCTGCCAACTCTTGCTCGAGCAGCACGTGATAGTGGTTTGTGCCCGATATGTTGCGCGTGCCGCCGGCTCCGGCGCCACAGCGATCAATTGCCTCGTGCATCGCCTCGGCAACTTTGGGATGCTGGCCCATGCCGAGATAGTCGTTCGAACACCAGACCGTTACGTCGGATGTCGCACCATCCGTATAGCGCTTGGCCTGCGGGAACTGTCCGGCCTTGCGCTCCAGGTCGGCGAATACACGGTAGCGGCCCTCTTCCCGAAGCGCCGCGAGTTGGCTCTGAAAAAAGCTCTCATAGGTCATGAATAATCTCGCTACTCGGCGTCTTGGGGGTGCTTGCAGTTATTTGTCGTACAGGCGCGTTCGCAACGGCAAGCTGCTGCGGCTGGCGAGGTTCGGCCCAGCCCCATAGCAATGTGTTGGGCGGCGGCACGAACATGAACACATGCTCGACCAGCGCCAGCAGGGTCATCGCGAGGAGCAGGGAGAACCCCACCTCTTCATACGGCGAAGCGGCCGGTGCGTGGGCGAGACTAGCCAGCGTCCACGCAAGCGCGGCGCCTCCGGCGAGCGACACAGGAAACAAGGCGTTCATGCTGCGTTGGCGGAAGTAGCTTTTTAGATGCTGTAGATGAGGCGGCAGCAGATTCTCGCCGCGATGCCGGGCGCCGAGGAAAAGATTGAACTTGGCGCTAAGGCGCATCACCCAGAGCACCGCAAATGTAAGCGTTCCGACCTGGTTGGGCTGGCCCCAGGTAAGCGCGACCACGGCCAATGCCGTGAGCGCGAGCGCAACTTCATGATGGATCACCGTCGCTGTCGCCAGCTTGAAGCGCTGCCAGCCACGCGCATCGATCGGGCAGGGCTCGCGGCGCGGGCCCAGAATGAAGCCCATCAGGAAGCTCATCTCGTGCCAGCCCCAGATCGCGATTGCGCAGGTGAAGGCCAGATAGGCGCCGTTCGCGCTGGCGTCGGCCGCGGTTGCGGCAAGCCCGAACAAAGCCGCTGCACCGATGAGCGAGGCAGCCGAGAAGGTCCAGACAAACGTCTTGCGCGGCAGGCGATCCAGCCAAAGGATCGCGCCGGTGGAAAACCACCAGACGAATGCTGCAAAGAGCATGGGCAGGGCGATCTCGCCAAAGGTCACGGCTGGTCCGATCTCCTTACCAGGCTGGGGCCATGCGCATGGCGTTCGGTACTTCGTGTTCGATCACGGGATGCAGGAACAAGGAGAGTGCGGCGCCCGCGAATTGAATGCCCAACCCGATCTTGCGAACGCCGGCAAACATCCCGCCGCGCTCCGCATTCTCCGCCAGCGCGTCGGCGATCTTCCGGACACGTTCGAGCTTGACGCGGAAGCGGGGATCGTCGGTGTCGAGCGTGAACGGAAACACCTGCTTGGTGATGTCGGAGCAGATGCGGAAAACACGATAGTCGTACTCCGTGGGATCAAGCCCGAGAGCGCGATGGAAGGCCGGCCGATTGTGGTCGCGTATATACATCGTGGCGTAAACTGCAGTGAGAAAGAAGCGGATCCAGAATCGATTGCCGCCCTTCAGCAGCTTCGGATCATTGCGCATCAGCACGGCGAACGCTTCGCCATGACGGAACTCGTCATTGCACCATTCCCGGAACCAGTTGAAAATCGGGTGGAAGCGCCGCTCCGGGTGTCGCTCGAATTCACGGTAGATTGTGATGTACCGCGCGTAGCCGATCTTCTCGGAGAGGTAGGTGGCGTAGAAGATGAACTTCGGCTTGAAGAACGTGTACTTCTTCGTCTTGGTGAGAAAGCCGAGGTCGACGCCGATGCCATAGTCTTTCAGGGCTTCGTTGATGAAGCCGGCATGCCGCGATTCATCCCGGCTCATGTATTTGAACAACGCCTTGATGTCGGGGTTCTTGGCGCGCTTGGCGATCTCGGCATAGAGCACGCAGCCGGAGAATTCGGCGGTGATCGAGCTCACCAGGAAGTCCACCCACTCCTTGCGCAGCTCGGGCTCCAGCTGGTCCAG
>JAUYSA010000092.1 GCA_030696545.1 Hyphomonadaceae bacterium | reverse complement strand
ATGGACGGGCGTGCGCAATCATGGCGCGAAGCTGCACCTGATGGCGATGAAGCCCGGCGAGCGCGTGTTCTATTATCATTCGAACGCCGACAAGGCCGTGGTCGGGATCGGCGAAGTGGTGAAGACCGCGTATCCCGATCCGACCGCGGAGAGCGGGCCTTGGGTGTCGCCGGATATTCGCGCGCTGGAGCCGCTGAAGAAGCCGGTCTCGCTGGCAGATGCGAAGGCTGACGCCGCGCTGAAGGACATGGTGCTGATCAACAATTCGCGCCTGTCCGTGCAGCCAGTGACGGATGCGGAGTGGAAGCACATCTGCAAGCTGGGCGGCGTTAAAGCCTGATCTCCCGCGTGCAGCCGACATTGGCGATGAAGTCGGGGTCGTGGCTGACCACGATGAGCGCGCCGTCGTAACTGCGCATCGCATCCTCGATGACTTCAATCGAGTCGATGTCGAGGTGGTTGGTCGGCTCGTCGAGCAGCAGGAGTTGCGGCGGCTCGCTCGCGGCTAGCAGGCAGGACATTGCGGCGCGCAGGCGCTCGCCGCCGGAAAGTGTGCCGACGACCTGATGCGCTTTCTTGTTGCGGAAGGCGAAACGCGCAAGCCCGGCATAGGCGGCGTTGTCATCCAGCTCCGGGTTCGCGATGCGCATGTTCTCGAGCAGGGTGAGCGCGGGATCGAGCGTGTCTGCGTGCTGGTCGAGCATGGCGATGCGGCCGTCTAGGCGGCGGATGCTTCCCGATCCGGGCTGGCGAGCGCCGGTGATCAGGCTCAGTAGCGTGGATTTGCCCGATCCGTTCTGGCCCGCGATATGGATGCGTTCGGGGCCGACCACCTTGAAGCTGAGCGGACCGAACAGCTTGCGGCCGCCGACTTCGACCGTGACATCCTCGAAGTGGAGCACGAGCTTTTGTGACGGCAGGCCGACGCTGGGCGCGACGACGTTGAGTGGCACGAGGATTTCGAACCGCGCCTTGGCCTTGTCGAGGGCTTCATTCGCTTCGGAGAGCTGGCGATCGGCGAGACGGTTGGCGGCGCCTTGCGAGGCTTCGGCCCGGTCCTGCTTGAAGTCGAGCATCATCTTGCTTTGCCCCGCCTTGGCGCGGCCGGCTTTTCCGGCGGCGTCCTTGCGCGCCTTCATCTCGCGCTGGAGTTGGACCTGATCCTTTACGCGCTTCAGGTCGCCTTCCGCCCTGTCGAGTGCATCGGTTGCGGCGGCGCGGCGAGCGTCGCGGGCGGCGGCGAATTCGGACCAGCCGCCGCTGAAGACGGTGACGCCGACCGGCGTGAGTTCGACGATGCGATCGACATGCTCGAGCAGGTCGCGGTCGTGGCTGGCGACGATGGCGGCGCCGCGCCATTCGTCGATCAGGGCGAGGATCGCCGCCCTGCCCGGCGCGTCGAGATTGTTGGTCGGCTCGTCGAGCAGGAGGATGTCAGGCGCTTCGAGCCAGAGGCGGGCGACCGCTATGCGCGTGCGCTCGCCGCCGCTGAAGCCCTTGATGGTGCGGGTGAGGTCGCGTTCGGGCAGATCAACATTCGCGAGCGTTTCGGCGATGCGGTGTTCGAGCGTCCAGTCCGCTTCGGCCATGTCTTCTTCGCTGCCCTGGCCGGCTTCGAGGCGGGCAAGGCGCGCGAGACCTGCTGTGACGCCGAGGGCTTCGGCGAGGGAAATGGTGTCGTCTGGCCAGCGCTGGGCGAGTTCGCCGACGCGGCCGGAGACGATGATCGATCCGGATGAGGGCTCGCCCTGCCCCGCGACGAGACGCAGAAGCGTGGACTTGCCCGAGCCGTTGCGGCCGACGAGACCTATGCGCTCCGCGCCGATGGAGAGCGTGAGATTTTCAAAGAGGACGCGGCCTTCGGGCGTGGACGCGCCGGCGCGATCGAGCGTGATGGATGCGGACATGGGAAACGGGACCTGGGAGACCTGGAAGCAGACGTGGAAACAACGCGTGAGTTCAAGCGTGGTTTGCGAGCTTCATGTCCGCTGGTCTCCTTGTGTGGGCGGTATGTGAGGGAGGCGGCCCGGAAAGTCAATGTTTGGCGCAGGTTCGCGATCCCGCAGGTGCTCTGCGGGTTGGGCGGATGGCGGTGTGGCTGGGCCTATGAGCTGTCGGTGAAGCGCGGGGCGCATTCGGCGGAGAGATGGCGAAGGGTCGGGTTCGCGAGCGCGTAGAAACATCGCGGCGAGGTCGCGAGATGGCGGAAGCGGTCGAGGCCGGAGCGCAGGCGGCGGGCGAGACGCTGGATGAAGCGGTGCGGATCGTGGAGCGCTTCGAGCAGCGCCTGCATCCGCAGGGCGAGCGGGCGAGTCTTCACGAGGGTGCGCGGCTTTTGCCTGATGTGCTTTGCTGTGTGGATGCCGGCGCGTGATGCGGCCGGCGTCATGCGGAAGCTGGGACGCCAGGTGTTGTTGTCGTCGAGATCGAAGACGGGGCCAGGCTTGCGCGCGCCTGACGTGCTAGCGCGCGGCGGGGTTGGCGGCGGCAGGCTTGTGGCGATGGCGATGGCTTCGATGAAGAGGACGGGGCGCAGCATGTCCTCAACGATGCGGAGCCAGCGGATGAAGTCTGCGC
>JAUYSA010000043.1 GCA_030696545.1 Hyphomonadaceae bacterium | reverse complement strand
TGCCCTGACCGAGGACTTCGGACGTGGCGGCGACATCACGACCGATGCTGTGATCCCGGCCGACACCCGCATGCGGGCGGTGGTGGGGGCCCGGGAGGGGGGCGTGGCGGCCGGCTATGACGCGGCCCGTCTCGCGCTGCGCCTAGTCGATCCAGATGCGAGCTGGACCACGCTGGTTCAAGAGGGCGTGGCGTTTGAAAAGGGCGAGCAGCTGATCCGCATCGAGGGCTCGGCGCGCAGCGTGCTGATGGCCGAGCGCGTGATGCTGAACTTCATCGGGCCACTCTCGGGCGTAGCGACGCTGACGGCGAGGTTTGTCGCCGAGGCGAAAGGCACGCACGCGAAGATCACGTGTACGCGGAAGACGACGCCGGGGTTTCGGGCGCTGGAGAAGCGTGCGGTGCGGCTGGGTGGGGGCGTCAATCATCGGCTCGGGCTCGATGATGCGATCCTGATCAAGGACAATCATATTGCAGCAGCGGGCGGCGTTGCGGCGGCGATGAAGCGCGCGCGGGCGGCGGTGGGGCATCTGCGCGCGATCGAGATCGAGGTCGACGGGCTGGACCAGCTGCGTGAAGCCCTGCCCTTCAGGCCGGATGCCGTGCTGCTCGACAACATGTCGACGGCGTTGCTGGCCGAGGCTGTGGCGATTGTCGGCGACATCGCGAAGACCGAGGCTTCAGGCGGCGTGCGGCTTGAGACCGTGAAGGCGATTGCGCAGACCGGCGTTGATTACATCTCCGCAGGCGCGCTGACACACTCGGCGGTCAACCTCGATGTCGGACTCGACTTTGAGTCCTAGGTTCGGGGAGAGCTAGCTAGAGCGAGCGGGCGTCGGCGACCTGCGTTGCGGGGACGGGCGCGGGCGTGATGGCGGGGATTTCCGCAGGCGTGACCGAGATCGGCGTCAGCGAGATCGCGGGTGCTTCAAGGCCGTCCGTGGCGTCGCCATCGACGAAGATCATGCCGGCGCCTTCGGGAACGGACTGTTCGCGATGCTCCTGGGCTTCGAGCGCTATGCGGGCAGTGGTCCATTCCGCAGTCGTCTTCGGGAAGCGGTAGAAGATGTGCGTGCCGAGGACTTTCGTTTCGACCATGCCGGCCTTCCAGTACGGGTTCACATAGTCGGTGTGATAATGCGTGGCCTTGTTCGTGACCGGCTTCGAGAGGCCGAGCATGACGTTCATCGCAACGGCCTTGGCGCGATCCCAGGATTCGCCGCGCGGCTTGTTATGCAGCGAGCCATCGCAGGTGAAGGTGAACTGGCAGCCTGTCTCGCGGTAGTGGCCCTGATAGACCACGGCGCAGACAGTTTTCGGGAAGCGCGGGTCGCGGACGCGGTTCATCACCACTTCAGCGACAGCCATCTGGCCGGTCGTGTCTTCCGAGCGCGCTTCGTAATAGACGGCCTCAGCGAGGCAATCGGCCTCTTCCTGCTCGTTGCCGCGGCCGGCGCCAAGATTCTCGAGCGTGAAGCCGACGAGGCCGCGAATGGCGAAGCTGTCGCGCGTGCGGATGGAGATGCCGAGATCCTCAGCCAGATCGGCAGGCGCGGAGGCAGCCTGCTGGATCAGAGCTTCGGGGCTGATCTTGTTGGTGAACGAAACCAGGCGGGCCGGCTGACGGCCCTCGGCGACGTTTTCAGCAGCGATGGATTGAGCGAGCACGACTGCGTCGGCGCGATAGGCCTCCTGGGCCTTCTGGTCGCTGAAGCGTTGCGCAATGAGGGGGCCGCCAAGCGCGAATACGCCAGCGCAGGCGACGATCGTCAGCACGCGCTGACGGGTCTGCCGTTTGTCGGCGTCCGACATCCTGACCCACCACGTGACGACTGCTGTTGCCGCAGCCCTGAGGTGATCCAGGATAAGGCCGTAAGCTTTCGGGAGGTTTAACACCCCAGGCTTCTCCTTAATCTTCGTAAACCAAAAAACGGTTTGGACGCCCGCGCGCGTCCGGAAGTGACACTCCAACCAACACCCGCCGCTTTTCTTTTTTTGAACTGCGCGACGTGCAGCCGCCCTACCGGGCCCTTTGATACCGGGCAACCCCGGGAATTTTCACTCAGGGGTCTCGCAAATCCCGCGCCAGGGACAGCAGGCTCGGTTTCGAATCAACCGGCAGGCGAGCTGTTAACCTTTGGCGTTTACGAATAGCCCCTCTTTTCAAGCCGGTCCGCCCGGCTCGAAGAGTCCAGATAGGACGGGGCGGCCTTTGGGCAACACCGGCTCCGATTCACCGTAACGGGGATTTGAGGAGGCGTTTCCGCCAGAAACGCGAGGGAAGCTGCGTTTTGTGGATAAGTTTCCCGCTGCCGGATTGGGACGCAGGCGGACGATCCGGGAATGCCTTCAGCCCTGCCCGCTCGAGCCGCTTCTGGTTGAGATACCAGTTCGGCTCACCGCCGGGCGAGAAGCCCTTGGGGTCCAGCATGACCGGGGCGGAGGGCGACGCCGGAGCCGGCTTGGGCGGCTTGGGGCGCGGGATCGGCCGGTGGCCGATGAGATCACCGGGGCCACGCGCGGAGCGGAATATGTCGCGCGCGATCTCCAGCCATCGCATGGCTTCCACGGCATCGCCGCGTTTGAAGGCTCGAACCCCGTGGCGATAAGCTCTGTAGATGTTGCGGGTTGGTCTGGGCATTTGCTTTCCTGTTGGTGTGGGTGGTTCGAAGTTCTTGAATGTTGTGCGCGTGAGCCCCCTCCGTCTTGCGCGCAAGAGCGCGCAATCCACCTCCCCCAGTGCTGCGCACTGATGGAGGCAAGGCGCTGGTGGTTTGCCTCCCCACGCGAAGCGGCGAGACGGAGGGGGATGGCGCGTCAGGCGCAATCTCTCGATCGCACGGACGTAATCGTCCTGCGGGATGCTTCAGTTCGTCCCTCCAGATGAGGGAGCGGGGCGCGTGGTGTAGCGCCGTGGGGTAGTCCAGTGCCGCATTACTGCGGCGATGCGCGTCATCACGCGCCCCGGATCGGCCGTTCCTTCCCGGTATGGCAGTGCCGGAGTTGACCTCGACATCCAGCAGGGGAAGCCCGCTGGCGCCTTAGCTCCATAGCCAGTGACCGGTGCAACGTGTTCGGGGTCGTTCCGAAGACCCCGGACCCTCCGGTTGTAGCC
>JAUYSA010000040.1 GCA_030696545.1 Hyphomonadaceae bacterium | reverse complement strand
ATCTTTGCTGCCGGTGTTGGCGTCGCGCTTTCGGTGCTTGGCGCGGTGGGCGTCCTGCGCTTTCCCGACGTCTATACCCGTATCCATGCCGCCAGCATCACGGATACAGGCGGCGCAAGCCTTGTGCTTCTGGGCCTGTGCCTGATCGCGGGCTTCAGCCTTGCTACTCTCAAGCTGGCAATGGTCTGGGTGTTCGTCATGCTGACAACGCCCGTGGCGGCAAATGCGCTGGCCAATGCGGCGTTCAGCTCCGGCCACAAGCCGCGCATCGGCACGTTCCAGATCATGCGGACGGACGAGCGCCGGAAAACACCGCGCGGGGCGGATCAGGCATGATCGCCCTGCCGCCAACCTTCGACGCCAATCTGGCGATCGATATCGCGCTGCTGGTCATGCTGGTGGTGCTCGCGGGCGCCATCGTGCGCACGCGTAGCCTGCTGGCCGCGATCATCCTCTTCAGCATCTATTCGCTGATCAGCGCCGTGTGGTTCGTCATCATGGACGCCCCGGATGTCGCCTTCACCGAGGCTGTCGTCGGCGCAGGCATTTCAACCATTGTGCTGCTGGGCGCAATTCTGCTGACACGTGGCGAAACTGAGAGGCCAGACTGGCGCAGGCTGATTGCACCGGCGTTGGTGTGCATCACTGTCGGCGGCATACTGATCTATGCCGCGACCGGCTTGCCTGCGCTGGGTGATGCATCATCGCCCGCCAACGCCTATATCGGACGCGCCTATCTTGAAGCGGCGCCGAAGGATATCGGCCTGCCGAACACTGTCACGGCAGTGCTGGCAAGCTATCGTGGCTTCGACACGTTCGGCGAGACGGCCGTGATCTTTGCTGCCGGTGTTGGCGTCGCGCTCATGCTCGGCTTCGGCCCGCGCGCCAGCCTTGCGCCGCCGCCGGTCGTAACCGGCGATCATCACGTGGTGCTGCGCGTGGCCGCGAAACTGCTGATCCCGCTGATCGCGCTGTTTGCGCTTTACGTTCAGTTCCATGGCGACCTTGGCGCTGGCGGAGGCTTCCAGGCCGGCGTGATCATGGCGGCGGCGATCATCCTGCACGCACTCGTGTTCGGCCTGCGCGAGACGGTTTCAGCCGTGCCGCCCAGAGTAGCGCGCAGCGTCGCTTCGCTGGGCGTGCTGGTTTACGCGGGCGTAGGCGTTGCCTGCATGATCAATGGCGGCGCTTTTCTTGATTACGATTATCTGTTCCCGCCTGAGGTCGAGAAGCAGATACCCGGTTGGCTGTTGGGCGATTCCGAACACGCCCATCACTGGGGCCAGCATTTCGGCATCATGCTGATCGAACTCGGCGTGCTGCTGACGGTCGCCGCCACGATGGTGACGATCTTCTACGGCTTCGCCGGCCGCACGATCGACGACGCGCGGCGGGAGGCGAAGCCATGAGCTTCATCCTGTCGCACTTCAACTATATCGCGGTAGCCGTGCTGATGATGGCCGGGCTGTTCATCGTCTTTTCAAGCGGCAACCTGATCAAGCGCATGATCGGGCTTGCGATCTTCCAGACCGCAACGGGCCTGTTTTATATCAGCCTCGGCAAGGTCTCCGGCGGCACCGCACCCATCGTGGTTGAGCCGAACAGCCCGGAGGCGCGTGAGCTCGCAAGCCGGCTGGATCCCGCCTATCTCGCGCAGCATGGCGTTGATGGCGTGGTCTATTCCAACCCGCTGCCCAACGTCCTGATCCTTACCGCGATCGTGGTGGGCGTTGCGACGCTGGCTGTGGGGCTCGCCATCGCTGTGCGGGTTCGCGAAGCCTTCGGCTCGGTCGAGGCGGATGAGATTGAGGTGTTGAGCCGGGTCGAGTCCACGCAGCCGGGGCCGCGGGCGTGATCTCATTCGAAGCACTCCACGCCGCTCCGCTGGCGCTTACGGCCCATGCGCCAGTGCTCATGGTGGTGGGGCCGCTGATCGCAGCGTGCGCAGCCGCGCTTGCACCGACCGCGCGCACCAGCTGGATGATCTCGGTCACGGGGTCGATCTTCGCCGCATGGATGGCGCTGGCGCTGCTAGGCGAAGTCGCACGGCGCGGCGCAGTGGATTATTATATCGGCGGCTTCGCGCCGCCGCTTGGGATCGCGTTCCACATAGACGGGCTAAGCGTATTCATGGCGCTTCTGATTTCGTCAGCCGGCGTGATGGCGTCGCTTTATTCCGGCCACTCGCTATCGGCGGAGGTGAGGGCAGAGAAGCACACGCTGGTGCAAGCAGGTTTCCTGCTCTGCCAATCGGGCCTGCTCGGGCTGGTATCCACGGGCGACGCTTTCAATGCGTTCGTGTTTCTCGAAGTATCATCGATCGGCACTTATGCGCTGATCGCCATCGGCGAGAAGCGCGACCGCCGTGCGTTGCCAGCTGCGTTCAACTACCTCATCATGGGAACGATCGGCGCGACCTTCTATGTCGTCGGCGTAGGCTTCCTGCTCGCAGCCACAGGCACGCTCAACATGGCGGACATGGGCGCACGGCTGGCGACGCTGGGCGACAGCTCCGTGGTTCAGGCCGGGTTTGCGTTCGTCGTGGTCGGGCTAGGCATCAAGGCCGCGATGTTTCCTCTGCATGGCTGGCTGCCGGGTGCGTATTCGTATGCGCCTTCGCTGATCTCGATCTTCCTCGCCGCAACCGCGACCAAGGCGGCGATCTACCTGATGGCGCGCTTCGTGTTCGATGTTTTTCCGGATGGCGCCGCGTTCGGGCAGGGGTTCATCGCCTGGGTCCTCGCCCCACTGGCTGCTACTGCGGCGATCGTCTGCTCGCTCCAGGCGGTGTTCGAGAAGGAGATCCGGCGGATGCTGGCCTTCTCGTCCGTGGCGCAGGTCGGGTTCATCCTGATGGGGCTGTCGCTGGCGACTGTCGCGGGTGCGTCGGCCGGCCTGTTCTATCTGGGCGCGCATGCGCTGTTGAAGATGACGCTGTTCATGGCGCTGGGCGGCCTCGCGATAAGCATGGGCGCGCGACGGCTGGACGAACTGGCTGGCGTGGCGCGCGACGCGCCCTGGTCGGCGACCGCGTTCGCGATTGGTGCGGCAAGCCTTGCCGGCGTTCCGCTGACGCTTGGCTTTCTGGCGAAGTGGCGGCTGATCGAAGCGGCGCTGCAGGCGGGCCAGATCTGGATCGTCGCGGTCTTGGCAACGGCTTCGCTCCTGACGCTGTTGTACGTCGGACGGATGCTCGAGGCGATCTTCTTCCGTGCAGCCCCCGCAGGCGCGCCACGCGCACGCGAAGCGCCGGTTGGCGTGTTGGCTCCGCTGTGGATTCTCGCCGGGCTAAATCTCTGGTTCGGCATTGACGCCTCGCTGCCGGAGAAGCTGGCGAACGCCGGCGCCCTGGCGCTGCTGGGAGGCACGCCATGAACACAGGCGAGCTTCTGATTTTCCTCGCGCTCGTTGTTCCGCTGTTTGCAGCCGCTGCCATCTATGCGGTCGGACGTATGCCCGATGTGCGCGAAACGTTGACCATCGTGGCCTGCATCGTGCTCAGCGTGATCACCATCTCGATCTTCATGCGCGTCGGTGCAGGCGATCCGCCGGAATGGACGGTGGCGCAGCCGCTGGCCGGCCTCGAGATCGCGTTCCGGCTGGAGCCGCTGGGCGCGCTGTTCGCTCTCATGGCCAGCCTGCTGTGGGGCGTGAACTCGCTGTTCTCGATCGGCTACATGCGCGGCAAGCGCGAGGCCAACCAGACGCGATTCTATATGTGCTTCGCGCTGGCCATGTTCGCCGTGATGGGCATCGCCATGGCGGCGAACCTGTTCACGCTGTTTATCTTCTACGAGGTGCTGACCTTCTCGACCTATCCGCTGGTGACGCACGCCGGCGATGCCCGTGCGCGCAAGGCAGGGCGGATGTATCTGACGATACTGGTGGGCGCTTCGCTGGTGCTGTTCCTGCCGGGCATTATTGGCGTGCAGATCGTTGCGGGGTCGACGGTCTTTACGCCCGAGGGACTGCTGCCGGGCAGGGTGGATGATGTTACGGGCAGCGTGTTGTTGCTGCTTCTCGTGTTCGGCGCGGCAAAGGCAGCGCTGATGCCGCTGCACGGTTGGTTGCCCGGCGCCATGGTCGCGCCCGCGCCTGTCTCCGCGATGCTTCACGCTGTCGCCGTCGTGAAAGCGGGCGTGTTCGTGGTGCTTAAGGTCTCCGCCTACATCTTTGGAGCGGATCTGATCTCCACTCTTCCGGCTGCAACTTGGCTGCTGTGGGTTGCCGCAGGCACGATCATCATCGCGTCGGTGATCGCAATGACGAAGGACGATCTGAAGGCGCGGCTGGCATGGTCGACCGTGGGGCAGCTTGCCTATATCGTTTCGGCCGCGCTGCTGCCCCTGGGGGCGGGGTTGGTGGCGGGCGGGCTGCACATGCTGGTGCATGCCTTCGCGAAGATCACGCTCTTCATGTGCGCAGGCGCCATCTATGTCGCCACGGGCGCGAGCAAGGTTTCCGAGATGCGCGGTCTCGGCCGTAGTATGCCGATCGTGTTCTCGTGCTTTCTGGTCGGAGCGCTATGCGTTGTCGGACTGCCGCCGTTTGCGGGCATGTGGTCGAAATTCCTGCTGATCACAGCAGCATTCGGAACGAAGGAATGGATCACCGCGGCGGCCATGATCGTCTCGTCGCTGCTTGGGTTGTTGTATCTGGCGCCCGTGGCGTTGCGCGCATTGTTGCAGCCTGTGGGTGATGGATCGCCGCGCGCGTTCATCCGGCCGGGCGGGGCGCCGGGGCCCGTGGTCGCGGCTGTGATGATGACGGCTGCGGCCTGTGTCGCCCTGTTCCTGCTGGCTGACGCCGTCGTCGCCTATCTCGAACCCATGACGGGGAGCGTGCGATGAGCGAAGACAAGCAAAGCGCCGCGCCAGTGGAGCCGGCACAACTGGGCGAGCCGGGGGAGCATCCGCTGTCGGTGCTGCTGTTCTCGTGGATGCGCGGGAAGTTGTTCTTCCGGATTTTCATGGCCGTGCTGGCCGCGCTCGGTGCTGTGCTGATCGCGCTGGAGTTTCTGCTGTCGTACCGGCCCGTGACGAGCCTCGTGAATGTGCCGGGCTTCTTCGGCATATTTGGATTTCTGGCGTTCGCTATCGCAGTTCTGAGCGGATGGCCGCTCGGCAAGGTGCTGCGGCGACCAGAAGATTATTACGAAACGCGCAGCGGGGAGGCCGGCCGTGACCGTTGATCGCCTCCTCGATTTTGCCGTGACGATAAATCCCGGCTTCTACCTCATCGTAGCGGCTCTGCTCGTTGCGGTGGCGAAGGATGCGTTCACGCGGGCGGTGGCGCTGATCGGCGGCCCGTTGCTGGCGCTGATGGCGATGCTGTATCCGCCGGTGTCGGGGGCGGATGTTTCGCGTGAGCTGTTTCTCGGGTTCGAGTTGTCGCTCTACAGGCCGGACTCGCTATCGCTGATCTTCGGACTCGGCTTTGTGCTGGCCGCGGCGCTGGGCGGGATATATTCGCTGCACCGTCGCGATCGGCTGCAGGATGCTGCGGGGCTGGTCTATGCGGGAGCTGCGCTGGGGGCAGTGTTCGCGGGCGACCTGATCACGCTGGTGATGTTTGCCGAGCTGGCGACGCTGGCGTCGGCGTTGCTGGTTTTCGCGGCGCGGACGGGGCCAGCCTATCGGGCGGGAATGCGGTTCCTGACGATTCAGATCATCGCGGGGCTTCTGCTGACGGCGGGCGCCGCGATGTATGGGGTT
>JAUYSA010000019.1 GCA_030696545.1 Hyphomonadaceae bacterium | reverse complement strand
CCACCGGCTTCCCGATCGCCAAGATCGCGGCCAAGTTGGCCATCGGTTACACGCTCGATGAACTCACCAACGACATCACGGGCGTGACGCCAGCGTCGTTCGAACCCACGATCGACTATGTCGTCGTGAAGATCCCGCGTTTTGCGTTCGAGAAATACAAAGGCGCAGACCCGAACCTCACCACACAGATGAAATCCGTTGGCGAGGCGATGGCGATTGGCCGGACCTTCCAGGAATCCCTGCAGAAAGCGCTCCGTTCGCTTGAAACCGGCATTTCCGGCTTCGACGAACAGGACATCCCCGGCGGCGGAGACCGCAACTCTTTGATCGCCGCGGTCTCGCGCGCGACTGAGAAGCGCCTTTTGAATGTCGGCCAGGCCCTACGTGAAGGCATCAGCATCGACGAGGTTCACAACGCCTCGAAGATCGACAAATGGTTCCTGCGCCAGATCGCCGAGATCATCGCGGAAGAAGCGCAGATCAAGAAGAACGGCCTGCCCAAAGACGCGGAAGAGTGGACGCGCATCAAGGCGATGGGCTTCTCCGACGTGCGCCTTGCAAAGCTGACCAGCGGCAAGGAACTCGACGTCCGCGCGGCGCGCCACAGCCATGGCGTGCGCCCGGTGTACAAACGCATCGACACCTGCGCCGCAGAGTTCGCGGCCAAGACGCCGTACCTGTATTCGACCTACGAAACCGGCTGGATCGGCGCCAATGGCGAGATCATCCCGCCGCAGAACGAGGCCGAGCCCTCGACGCGCCGCAAGGCAATGATCCTCGGCGGCGGCCCGAACCGCATCGGCCAAGGCATCGAGTTCGACTACTGCTGCTGCCACGCTGCGTTCGCCATGGCCGATCTGAAGATCGAGTCCATCATGGTCAACTGCAACCCGGAAACCGTGTCGACCGACTACGACACCTCCGACCGTCTCTACTTCGAGCCGCTGACGCTGGAAGACGTGACCGAGATCATTCATGTCGAACAGTCCGCAGGCGATTTCATGGGCGTGATTGTCCAGTTCGGCGGGCAGACGCCGCTGAAGCTGGCGCAGGGCCTCAAGGCTTCGGGCGCACCGATCCTCGGCACCACGCCGGATTCGATCGACCTCGCCGAAGACCGCGAGCTGTTCTCGCAACTGCTCGACAGGATCGGCCTCAAGCAGGCGCCGAGTGCAATCGCACGCACGGACGAAGAGGCAATCGCCGCAGCCAACCGCATTGGCTATCCCGTCATGCTGCGCCCGAGCTTCGTGCTGGGCGGACGCGCGATGGAGATCGTCCACGACGAGACCGACCTGCGCCGCTATGTGCGCGAGGCCGTGCAGGTTTCGGGCGACACGCCGCTGCTGGTCGACCGCTATCTTGCTGATGCAATCGAGGTCGATGTCGATGCGATGTGCGACGGCGAGGATACGCACGTCGCCGGCATCATGGAGCACATCGAGGAAGCTGGCATTCACTCAGGCGACTCGGCTTGCTCCATTCCGCCCTACACCCTCTCCAAAGAGATCGTGGACCGCCTCTCAGAACAGGCGCGCAAGCTGGCCAAGGCGCTCAACGTCAAAGGCCTGATGAACGTCCAGTTCGCGGTAAAGGGTGACGAGATCTACGTCCTCGAAGCCAACCCGCGCGCCTCGCGCACCGTGCCGTTCGTCGCCAAGGCGGTAGGCAAGCCATTCGCCGCGATTGCCGCGAAGGTCATGGCTGGCGAGAAGCTCGCTTCGTTCGGCATCGGACCAGGCCCGATCACTGGCCCGCGTATCGCCGTGAAGGAAGCCGTCTTTCCGTTCTCGCGCTTCCCGGGCGTCGATCCGCTGCTCGGACCAGAAATGCGTTCGACCGGCGAGGTCATGGGCCTCGATGTGTCGTTTGGCGCCGCTTACCTGAAAAGTCAGATCGCCGCCGGAATGGCGCTGCCAGCCAAGGGCTGCGTGTTTATTTCGGTCCGCGAGGGCGACAAGGCAGCCATCGAACAACCTGCCCGCGAGATCGCCGAACTCGGCTTCACCATCATCGCCACGGCCGGGACTGCACAGTTTCTTGCCAGCCGGGGCATCAAGATCGAGCGGGTAAACAAGGTGCTGGAAGGCCAGCCGCACGTCGTCGACGCCCTGCTGAACGGTAAGGTCCAGCTGGTGTTCAACACCACGGAAGGTGCGCAATCCCTCATGGATTCCGCATCCATACGGCGCGCGGCCCTGCAGCACGGTATCCCCTATTACACCACGATTTCAGGGGCTCGGGCGGCTGTTCAGGCGATCCGGTCGCTGAAAACACACCCGCTTGAAGCCGAGGCGCTTCAGACCTACTCTTGATCGTTCCTGACCGCGCCGACGTTACCCGTCGGTAGGAATGATTCCGTGTAATTCAGGTGTATTGAACAGGACTACCCGATGCAGCGCATCCCCATGACGGCTGGCGGCTTCCAGGCCCTCCACGCTGAACTGAAGATTCTGAAATCCGAAGAACGCCCGTCGATCATCGCGGCGATCGCGGAGGCGCGCAGCCATGGCGACCTGTCCGAGAACGCAGAGTATCACGCCGCCAAGGAGAAGCAGAGCTTCATCGAGGGCCGCATCCTCGAGCTGGAAGACAAGCTCGCCCGCGCCGAGGTGATCGACACTTCGCGTCTTCAGGGCAAGACCGTGAAGTTCGGCGCCACCGTGAAGATGACCGACGAAGATTCGGGCGAGACCTTCACCTACAAGATCGTTGGCGACGACGAAGCCAATGTGAAGGAGAAGAAGATCTCGATCTCTTCGCCCATCGCCCGTGCGATGATCGGCAAGGAAGAAGGCGACACGGCCGAAGTCTCCGCACCAGGCGGCGCCAAATCGTTCGAGATCGTTTCCATCGACTGGAAATAATGTGAGCCCGGGACCGTCGGTCTGGTGTGTCGCCGACGGCCGCGCAGGGATTCTCAATCAGACGAAGGCGCTGGCCGCAGCACTCGCCGAGCCCGAGCGTGCGGCCAAGCTCGCGCATATCCTTTCGCATGCGCAAAGCCGCGAGGTGATCCTGCAGCCGCAGGGCTTGCAACTGATGCTGCGGCCTGACCTTTGGCCGATGCCGCTCGCCGCATTGCCTGCCGACCAGCGAAAACTGCTCTCGCCTCCATGGCCGGATGTGTGGATCGCAGCCGGCCGCCGTTCCATCCCCTACTCGCGCATGATGCGTAAGCTCTCTGGCGGCAAGACGCTGGTCGTGCAGACGCAGGATCCGAAAGTCTCGCTCGCCAGCTTCGATCTCGTGATCCCGCCAGAGCATGATGTAGTCTCCGGCAACAACGTGTTTCCGATCCTCGGTTCGCCGGTGTGGTTCTCGCGCGAGCGGGTCGCGAACGCGCAGCAGCAGTTTGGTCATCTGGTGAAAGCCGAGGGCCAGAAGGTTCTCGTGTCACTCGGGGGAGATTCAAAAACCCACGCCTTCACCGACGCACGCGCCGCCGCGATAGAGGCGGAACTTCGCAAGCTCGCGCAGGGCCGCAAGTTCTGGATCACGGTCTCGCGCCGCACGCCGGAGGCGATTCGTCATCGCTTCCGCAAGCTGGCGGCGGATCTGGACGCGGTGTTCTGGGAAGACGAACAGCGCGACGGCCCCAATCCGTATGTGGGTTTCCTGTCCCTCTGCGACGCCGCGCTGGTCACGGAAGACAGCGCCAACATGCTGGCCGACCCAGCCTTCTTCGCGAAGCCGATCCACATCCTGAAGCTGGAAGGCGCCTCGCCCCGCTTCGACCGGCTGCACACGGGTTTCATCGCCCAGGGGGCTGCACGCTGGTTCTCCGGCGGGATCTACACCTGGAGCTATCAGCCTGTCCGCGAAGCCGCCCGAGCGGCTGACGAGGTCGTGAAACTGCTGCTCCAGAGGCATCCGAATCGCTAGAAAAACTCAACTGAGCCAATGGGCTCCATGTCAGACCTTTTATCGTGGCGCCTGCATCCCCAGAATATCAGCGTTGGCGCGCCGTGCCCCATTCCGCACACGGATAGGGACGGCTAGGAAAGGCCAGCAACAGGATCGCCCATGACCGCCGCTCGCCACTCGCAGATCATTATCCTCGGCTCCGGCCCGGCCGGATACACGGCCGCGATCTATGCCGCGCGAGCGCTGCGCAAGCCGATGCTAATCGCGGGCATCCAGCCGGGCGGCCAGCTGACCATCACCACCGATGTCGAGAACTACCCCGGCTTCGCCGACGTCATCCAGGGCCCCTGGCTGATGGACCAGATGCGGGCCCAGGCGATCCATGTCGGCACAGAGATGGTCGAAGACCACATCATCAAGGCCGACCTGCAGAAACGCCCCTTCACGCTGACGGGCGATAGCGGCGCGATCTACACGTGCGACGTGCTGGTGATTGCGACCGGCGCGCAGGCAAAATGGCTGGGACTTGAAAGCGAGTCCAAGTTCAAGGGCTTTGGCGTTTCAGCCTGCGCCACGTGCGATGCGTTCTTCTATCGCCAGAAGGAAGTCGTCGTTGTCGGCGGCGGCAACACGGCGGTGGAAGAGGCGCTGCACCTCATGCACTTCGCATCGAAAGTGACGGTGGTTCACCGTCGCGATCATTTCCGCGCCGAGAAAATCCTGCAGGACCGCCTGTTCAAGAATCCGAAGGTCAACGTGCTGTGGAACACCGAGCTGATCGACGTGATCGGTCAGGAAGGTCCGCTCAGCGTGACGAAGGCGAAGCTCAAGAATCTCAAGACCGGCGAGATCACTGAACAGCCCGTGCACGGCATCTTCATCGCCATTGGCCATGCGCCACAGACACAGTTGTTCACCGGCCAGCTGGAAATGAAACTCGGCGGCTATCTGCATACTGTTCCGGGTTCAACGGCAACGTCCGTTCCCGGCGTCTTCGCCGCAGGCGACGTAGCAGACGACGTCTTCCGTCAGGCCGTGACTGCTGCCGGCCTCGGCTGCATGGCGGCCCTCGAAGCCGAGAAATATCTCGAGGGCCTTCCGACCCACGCCAAGGTCGCGGCCGAATAATGGCTCGCGAGGCTTTCGACCGTTGGCTCTCGACATGGAAGCCGGCCGGCATCGAAGTGATCGACGGCCTACGAAAGGCGCAGGCGGGCAAGCTTGACGATGCCGATGTGAAGCCCGGCGAGACGATCCGCTTCGGCGGCTATGGCGAGGATCGCAGCCTCTATACGCAAGCCCTGTTTGCCCCCGAAGGCGAAGAGCCACGTACCGTGCATCTTGGCGTCGACGTGTTCGCGCCGGCCGGGACGGAAGTGTTCACGCCACTGAACGCGCGGGTGCATTCCTCGCGCATCAATGACAATCCGGGGGATTATGGCCCGACCATCATTCTCGAACACACGCCGGTGTCGGGACTGACCTTCCATACACTTTACGGCCATCTCGATCGCGACAGCCTGAAGGGCCTTAAGCCGGGCACCGCCTTCATGGCGGGCGAGAAGTTCGCGGAGCTTGGCACGAAGCGCGAGAATGGCGGCTGGCCGCCGCACCTGCACTTCCAGATCATCCTCGATATCGGCAGCGCCAAGGGCGATTATCCGGGCGTAGCCAAGCGCAGCGAGCGGGATCATTGGCTGTCGACCTGCCCCGATCCGGCGAAGTTGCTCGGCCTGCCCTGAGCGCTGGCGCGGGCTGATCTATGCCGTTAGCGTCTCTCTATCGGCGCACAAGTCGCCTGTTGGAGAGAGAGGCATGTACAAGCTGATCCTTGCGATTGCCGGCGCCCTTTTGCTCTCGGCCAGCGCCCTGGCGCAGACCCCAAGCATTCCCGCCGAAACTTCATCGCTGACGTGGATGCAAGGCGCGCGTGTTCACACCAATCCGAATGGCACGCTGGTTTATGAGGCGTTCATCGGGCCTGTGAATGGCGTTGTCACCGGAACGGCGCTGACCGTGCTCGCGGCAGGCGGCGCTTACACGGAGTACCACAAGATCGGACCGAACGCGGAAGGCGTCTATGGCCTCGACATCGCCAACACGCGCAATGGGATGAAGTGGAGCTTCACGCCGTTGAAGGCGATCGAGCCAGGGCGCATCACGTTCCAGACCACTGACGGGGCGTTGACGATCGCCTATTTCAGCGACGATGCGGGCGGGGTTCGCAGCCAGGTTGATCGCGTCGCTGATGGAAAGACAACGACGCAGGAATGGCATTTCCTGCCGCTTCCTGCGTCGCAATAAATCAGACAGCTGTGCTACTTCGCGAGGTGGGCGCGCAGCATCCAGGCGGTCTTTTCGCCGATGGCGACACGTTGCGTCATCAGGTCTGCGGTGGCCTGGTCGCCAGCCTCTTCAGCGGTTTCAAGAGCGGCGCGCGCAGCCTTGACCACCGCCTCATTGCCAGCCGCGAGGTTCGCCAGCATTTCGTCTTCGGACGGCACGCCGGTGTCGCCCTTGATGGTGGACTTGGTCGCAATCGAATTTCCGAACGGCGCGTAGTGGCCGAGCGAGCGGATACGCTCCGCGATCAGGTCGAGTGAAAGCCAGAGCTCGTTGTATTGCGTTTCGAACAGCGTGTGCAGCGTGAGGAAGCGCGGCCCTTCGATGTTCCAGTGATAGCCGTGCGTCTTGGCGTAGAGCGAATAGGTATCCGCCAGAACCTGCTCCAGCGCGCCAGCAACCTTCTTGCGCGTTTTCGCGTCGATGCCGATGTCCAAGGCCATCTCAAATCTCCAGACTGGAATGGTTCTTAGATAGACACAGGCCCTGCATTGGCAAGGCACATGCGGCCGGATAGCACGCTATTTCGCTGATCTGACCCAATCGAGCAGCTTGCGGAAGCGCTCCGGCGACGCTTCCTGAGGCAGATGTCCAACGCCGGCTAGGACATCGATCCGTGCGTTGGGGAGAGTCCGCGCCAGTGTCATGGAGTGGATCGTGGGGCTCACCACCCTGTCGCTGTCGCCAGTCATGATCGCGACGGGAATTCTGATCTCGGGATAGCGCGCCTGCTGGGCAGTGACTTCGCGCTTTGCCGCCACCAGGTCTTCGCCGGTCGCGCGAAGCGCCTCTGGCCGGGCTGCAAGCGATACCTGCGCGGCTTCAAGCCAGCCATCGGGTGGAATGCTCGGAGCGAATGCGCCTATCATCCCGCTCTTCACTGAAGCTCCAGCGAACGGTTGAGCGACGAGGTTGTTGAACAGCCATCCCGAGAGCGGATTGGCGGACCAGTAATTGTACCAGTCGACGCCGCCGGGCCACTCATAGGCGACGGGGGCGATCAGGACGAGGCCGCTGACGAGGTCTGGCCGGTCGAGGGCGAGGCGCAGGGCGACTGCCCCGCCCCATGAATGCGCCACAACGATCGGCTTTTTCAGGCCGAGCGTTTCGATCGTCTCCGCGGCGACTTTGGCCTGGAGGGCCAGGGTGTCGGAGCCCGGGGGGCGGTCGGGGGTGTGGCCCATGCCCGGGCGGTCGTAGGCGGCGACGAGGAACTCGTCCCGCAACAGCGGAACAATCGTAGGCTCCCACGTGCCGATGTGGGAGGAGGCGCCGTGGATCAGGAAAACCGGATCGCCCACGCCCCAGGTTTCGACATGGGTGGTGACGCCAGCCGCTTCAATGAATCTCATCTTCGAGACATCCGATTCCGGAACACTGGCGCAGCCCGACGCCGCAAGGCCAGCGGCAAAGGCTACATTCCTCAACTTACGAGACATCACAGGTCCGATCGTTGCGCGACCCCGAGGGCTTGTACGCGCGATCATGTGATCCGGTTCAGGGATGCCGGTCCGCCCCCGATTTCGATCAGGCCGCTGCGAGCAGGCTTTCGAACAGCTTCACGCCGTCGTTGCCGCCTTCCTGGCCCGCCATCGCGCGCTCAGGGTGCGGCATCAGGCCGAGGACGCGGCCGTTTTCCGACAGGACGCCTGCAATGTCGCGCGCCGAGCCGTTCGGGTTGCCGATGTAGCGGAAGGCCACTCGGCCATCGCCTTCGAGGCGATCCAGCGTTTCGGTGTCGGCGAAGTAGTTGCCGTCATGGTGCGCGATCGGGAAGACGACTTCGCGCTGGTCCTTGTAGCCTGCCGTGAAAGCCGACGAGTTGGAGGCGATGGCCAGCGATTGCGGGCGGCAGGCGAAGTTGAGCGAGGCGTTGCGCAACAGGGCGCCGGGCAACAGGCCAAGCTCGGTTGCAACCTGGAAACCGTTGCAGATGGCGAGCACATAACCGCCCTTGGCCGCATGGGCGCGGATTGCGTCGCCTACTGGCGAGACCGCAGCCATTGCGCCGGAGCGGAGATAATCGCCGTAGGAGAAACCGCCCGGCAGGACGATCAGGTCCAGCTGGTCGGGCAGTTTGCCGTCCTTGTGCCAGACCATCGCGGGATCAGCGCCAGTCATCTGGCGCAGGGCGACCTGCGCGTCGCGGTCGCAGTTGGAGCCGGGGAAGACGATGACGGCGGATTTCATGCACAAATACCTTTGCGCCGCGCCTCTAGCAGCTTTTCCGGCGAGTCGCGAGGGGTGCGAATCGACGCGCTGTCACTTGTAGAAAATCACCCCTGCCCCGAGCGCGATCAGGGCGAAACCAACGCCATGCTTCCACGTCAGGGGCTCTTTCAGCACCCAAACCGAGAACGCCGCGAAGACCACCAGCGTAATGACTTCCTGCATGGTTTTCAGCTCCGCGGCCGACCAGACCTCATGCCCGATACGGTTTGCCGGAACGGCCATGCAGTATTCGACGAAGGCGATGCCCCAGCTGATGAAGATCACCAGCAGAAGGGGCGAATCCTTGAACTTCAGGTGGCCATACCAGGCCGTGGTCATGAAGATGTTGGAGCCGACCAGAAGGAGTATGGGCATCCAGTGTGCGGGCGTCATGAAGACCTCAAAAGGCTTGCACCTGATTTTGGACAGATTCTGGGTGCATGGGCATCTACAGACAATCTGGTGGCGGAGACGAAGATGAACAGGCTGATCCTTGCGGCTGCGCTGCTTGCCCTTTCGGGGTGCAATACCATCGAGGGCTTCGGGCGGGACCTGCAGTCTGTCGGTGGCGTTCTTACAGGCACCGCACAGGGCGCGCAGAACAGCACCAGCGCGCCAGCTTCAGGCAACCGTTCATCCTGCCAGCCGGACGCCGAGGGCAATGTTCTGGACGGTTGCCCGCGTCAGTAGCGACTGCTTGCGGAAATGGCCGCGAGGGGTCATCTTTACGGTCGGGACAACACACAAGGGGTCATCCTCATGCGCAAACTTCTTATCGCCCTCATGATCGCCGCGCCGCTGATGGCGTCGGCCTGCAACACCATCGCCGGCGTTGGCCGCGACGTTGGCGCGGTTGGCGACGCCGTTTCCAAGACGGCTGAAGAAAGCAAGTAAGCCGCGAGGCGACAGCAAGGTTACGGATCGCGCGTCCCGCCGGGGCGCGCGATTTTCGTTTGGCCTCAGACGAACTCGATCGCGTAGCGCTCGACGACGGTGTTTGCGAGCAGCTTTTCGCACATTTCCTTCACGCGCTTTTCAGCGTCGGCCTTGGAGAGGCCATCGGCCAGCTCTAGCTCGATCGTCTTGCCGCAGCGAACGGCGCCGACTTCATCGAAGCCGAGGCGGACGAGCGCATCGCCCACCGCCTTGCCCTGCGGATCGAGCACGCCGGCTTTCAGCGAGACGTGGACTTTGGCTTTCATCGGTTCGCCTATTCCTCGGATTTGTCTTGCGAGAAGGACAGGATTTCCGCCCCGCCCGCTTCCTTGATGATTCCGAGACGGCGCGCAACTTCGGCGTAAGCCTCGGTGACGCCGCCGAGGTCGCGGCGGAAGCGGTCCTTGTCCAGTTTCTCGCCGGTGGTCATGTCCCAGAGGCGGCAGCTGTCCGGGCTGATTTCGTCGGCGAGGACCGTACGGACCATTTCGCCTTCATAGAGGCGGCCGTATTCGACCTTGAAGTCGACCAACTTGATCTGCGCGCCGGCGAACAGCCCCGTGAGGAAGTCGTTGATGCGCAGGGTCATCGCGATGATGTCGTCGATCTCCTGGTGCGTCGCCCAGTTGAACGCCGTGATGTGTTCTTCGGAAACGAGCGGGTCGCCCAGCTCGTCCTTCTTGTAGCAGAACTCGATGATCGAGCGCGGCAGCGGCGTGCCTTCCTCGATGCCGAGGCGCTTGGCGATCGAGCCTGCGGCGACGTTCCTGCAGATCACTTCCAGAGGTATGATCTCGACTTCGCGGATCAGCTGCTCGCGCATGTTGATGCGCTTCAAAAAGTGCGTCGGGATGCCGATGCCGTTCAACTGCATCATCACGAATTCGGAGATGCGGTTGTTGAGCACGCCCTTGCCGTCCAGCACGGCTCGTTTCTCGTTGTTGAACGCCGTAGCGTCGTCCTTGAAGTACTGGATAAGCGTGCCCGGCTCGGGGCCCTCATAGAGGATCTTCGCCTTGCCTTCGTAGATCTTCCGGCGCTTGACCATTTACTTCGTCTCCTGGCCGGAAAACGGCTTGCCCCGCCCCGACTCGTGTAGGAAGAGGCCTTCCTAGTACATCCTGCGGCACGCGTCCTGTTCGACGGCGTCGCGGGGGTGTTTTTGGCCTCTTCGAGGGGCTATATCGAGCGCAGATGCGCGCGACGCAAGCGACGTGAGGGAGACAGTAGTGAGCGGTTTCGACAAACGTGAACGTGCCGAGGAAGGCAAATTCGCCCTCGATCAGGAGCTGCGCTTCAAAGCAAATGCCCGTCGAAACAAGCTGTTGGGCCTCTGGGCCGCCGAAAAACTCGGTAAAACTGGCGAAGCGGCCTCCGCCTATGCCGTCGAAGTCGTGAAATCCGACTTTGAAGCGCCGGGCGACGAGGACGTGTTCCGTAAAGTGAAGGCCGACCTGGACGCCGCCGGTGTCGCGATCACGGACCACCAGCTCCAGCGCCAGATGACTGAGCTGATGGAAACGGCCGTCGAGCAGGTCAAAACCGAGAAGAAGTAGCGGACGCTTCCGCCACTTTTCCACAGGCCCATCTTCTGACCATATTTTTTTGTCGCCGCCGGCTCACCCCGGCGGCGATTTCGTTCACCAAACCTGTCGCCCTGAATTGCGCGAATTCCGAAGGATTTTGCGCGGCGAGTTTCGATCTGTGCCACCCCGGCGCATTTCGCGGATGCGGCTTGGTAAATCCTGACTGTCAAACATCATCGCCCCCGGTGGCTTCGCTTTTAACGGGCGCCGGGCAGTCTCGTTCGTGAAGACCGGCCCTCCGCTGGTCTGGTCCGGCCGAACCCGGTTGTTGTCCGCTCTCCCCCACCGAGCGGATGCGCTCCCCCGCCCCTGGGGATGCGCCAGCGGGTCCGGCCTGAGCAGCGGTTCGCGTTTTCCGCGCGACGCCTGCTCCGCCATCATGGCCTTGGGCCGGAGTCCCGGAGGGGGGCTCCGGCCCATGTTTTTTCCGGCATTAGCTACGGCCGAACACACGACCGAAAATAGTGTCGACCGCTTTGAAGTGGTAGCCGAGGTCGAACATTTCCCCGAGCTCTGCGGCGGTGAGCAGCTTTGAGACGTCGGCGTCGCCGGTGAGGTTGTTGAGGAAGTCGCCCTCTTTCCGGTTCGCATCGCGCCAGACTTTCATCGCGTTGCGCTGGACCATGCGATAGGCGTCTTCGCGGCTGGCGCCTTTTTCCACGAGTGCGAGCAGGACGCGCTGCGAATTATGCAGACCGCCGAGCCTGTTGAGGTTGGCGAGCATGTTGTCGGGGTAGATCAGCAATTGCTCGATCACGCCGGCGAGGCGGTTCAGCGCGAAATCGAGGTGGATGGTGGCGTCGGGGCCGATGCCGCGCTCGACCGATGAATGCGAGATATCGCGCTCGTGCCAGAGGGCGACGTTCTCCATCGCGGGCACGACGGACGAGCGGACGAGGCGCGCGAGGCCGGTGAGGTTTTCGGTAAGCACCGGATTGCGCTTGTGGGGCATGGCGGAGGAGCCCTTCTGGCCTTCGGAGAAATACTCCTCGGCTTCCAGCACTTCGGTGCGCTGCAGGTGGCGGATCTCGGTGGCGATGCGCTCGATGGTCGAGGCGATGACGCCGAGGGCGGCGAAGTAAGCGGCGTGACGATCGCGCGGGATCACCTGCGTGGAGACGGGCTCGACGGCGAGGTTGAGTTTCTTCGCGACCATCTCCTCGATGCGCGGATCGATGTTGGCGAAGCTGCCGACGGCGCCAGAGATGGCGCAGGTGGCAATTTCTTCCTGCGCCGTGAGGAGGCGTTTGCGGTTGCGGGCCATTTCGGCGTGGAAGCCGGCGAGCTTGACGCCGAAGGTAGTCGGCTCAGCGTGGATGCCATGGCTGCGGCCGATGGTTGGCGTCATCTTGTGTTCGAAGGCGCGCTTCTCGAGCGCGGCGAGGACGCGGTCGATCCCTTTCAGCAGGATGTCGGAGGCGCGCTGGAGCTGCACGGCGAGGCAGGTGTCGAGCACGTCGGATGAGGTCATGCCGAGGTGGAGGAAGCGGGCTTCGTCGCCGACATGTTCAGCGACCGAGGTGAGGAAGGCGATGACGTCGTGCTTCACGTCGCGTTCGATCTCGTCGATGCGGTCGACGTTGAAGCCGCCACGCTCGCGGACGGCCTTCGGGACGTTGGCGGGGATCTGGCCCAGTTCGGCCATCGCTTCGGCGGCCAGTGTCTCGATTTCCAGCCAGATCGAATAGCGCGTCTCTGGCGACCAGATGGCGACCATCTCGGGGCGGGAATAACGGGGGATCATGGGCGACTCCGGCTTGTTGCGGAGGCTTTAAGCGGAGATGCGGGGGTTGTCATCTTTCTGTTGTTTGGGGTGTCAGGGCCGGTGCGCGTGAGCCCCCTCCGTCTCGCCGCGAAGACGCGGCGATCCACCTCCCCCAGTGCTTCGCACTGATGGAGGCAATTCCCCTTCGTTGCTCCGATTGTCTTGCCTCCCCATGCGGAGCATGGGGGAGGTGGATCGCTGACGTAGTCAGCGAGACGGAGGGGGATGGTTAGGTGTGGCTACTGTGGTGAGCACGCCCTCGTCCTTCGAGACGGTCGTTTCCGCCTTCGCTCCGCTTCGGCGCGACAAGTCGCGATCTCTCAGGATGAGGGCTATCGACTGCCTGATGAGCGCCCTGCCCTAGTTGGCGTTCAGGGCGTAGCCGGCTGAGCGGACGGTGCGGATGGGGTCTTCGCCGCCGGCTTTGCTGAGGGCTTTGCGGAGGCGGCCGATGTGGACGTCCACCGTTCTCGTTTCGACATAGACATCCGAGCCCCAGACGGCGTCGAGCAATTGCTCGCGGGAGAACACGCGGCCGGGGTGCTGGATGAAATAGTCCAGCAGGCGGAATTCCGTCGGCCCGAGGTGGATTTCGACTTCGTTGCGCGTGACGCGGTGGGCGGCGCGATCGATCGAGATGTCGCCAACCACGACCACGTCTTCGGCGAGCGCCGGGCGAATGCGGCGCATGACGGCGCGGATGCGGGCGGTGAGTTCCGACATCGAGAACGGCTTGGTCATGTAGTCGTCGGCGCCGACATCGAGGCCGCGGATACGGTCGGTTTCCTCGGCGCGCGCCGTGAGCATGATGATGGGCAGGTTGCGCGTCGTCGCCTTGGAACGAAGGCGGCGGGCGACTTCGATGCCTGCGAGCTTGGGCAGCATCCAGTCGAGCAGGACGATGTCGGGCTGGCGTTCCTCGATGGTGAGGAGAGCTTCCTCGCCATCGGTGGCAATGGCCACTTCGTAGCCTTCCTTGACGAGGTTGTATTTCAACAACTCGACCAGCGCAGGCTCGTCCTCGACGATGAGCGCATAGGGCTTTGTCGCGGCGGCGGGGCGCATGGCCGGACGTTCAAGTTCAGTTGTTGAGAGCATCGACTTTAGGCCTCTCGGTTGGGAGCTGTTCGCCCGTGACGAGGAAGTGGATTTCTTCCGCGATGTTGGTGCAGTGGTCGCCGATGCGTTCGAGGTTCTTGGCCACGAACAGCAGGTGCGCGCAGGCGGAGATCGTGCGCGGGTCTTCGATCATGTAGGTGACAACTTCGCGGAAGAGCGACTGGTAATGCTCGTCGACTTCCTCGTCGCGCGACCAGACGCGGCCGGCGGCGTCTGTCTCGAGCGCAGAGTAGGCATCCAGCACGCGCTTGAGCTGGGCGTTCACCAGCTTGCCCATGCGGGCGACGCCCTTGAGCGCGCTGGGCGCGTCGATCTTGTCGACCAGCTTGACGCGCTTGGCGATGCTCTTGGCCAGGTCGCCGATGCGTTCGAGTTCAGAGGCGATCTTGAGCGCGGAAATGGTCTGGCGCAGGTCGCGCGCGAGGGGCTGACGGAGGGCAAGAAGACGGAGGATCTTTTTCTCGGCTTCGACCTGCAGCGCGTCGATCTGGGGGTCGCGCGCCACGACGGTTTCGGCGAGCGCGAGGTCGCGGGTGGCGATCGCCTGGATAGCGTCCGACAGCATGTCCTCGGCGAGGCCGCCCATGCGCGCAAGGTCGCCGGTCAGCTCTTCGAGATCCTGCGAGAAAGACCGGACCGTGTGTTCCGTCATGTCTCTTGTCCTTTCATCCCCGGGTCAGGGATCGGAGTGTACAGCCACGCTGCCCTATCCGAAACGGCCGGTGATGTAATCCTGCGTCCGCGTATCGCGCGGATTGGTGAAGATCTGCTCGGTGGGGCCTGCCTCGATCAGCTTGCCGAGGTGGAAGAAGGCGGTCTGCTGCGAAACGCGGGCGGCCTGCGCCATCGAGTGCGTGACGATGATGATGCAGTAATTGGCCTTCAGCTCGTCGATCAGTTCTTCGATCTTGGCGGTCGCGATGGGGTCGAGCGCTGAGCACGGCTCGTCCATCAGGATGATTTCGGGGCTGACAGCGATCGCGCGGGCGATGACGAGGCGCTGCTGCTGGCCGCCGGAAAGGCTCATGCCGGGGGCGGAGAGGCGATCCTTCACCTCGTCCCACAGGCCGGCCTTGTGGAGCGAGGTTTCGACGATCTGCTCAAGCTCCTTTTTCGAGCTGGCGAGGCCGTGCAGGCGCACGCCGTAAGCGACGTTGTCGAAGATCGATTTCGGGAAAGGGTTCGGCTTCTGGAAGACCATGCCGACCTGTGCGCGCAGCAGGACCGGGTCGATCGATTTGTCGTTGATGTTCTCGCCATCGATCGCGATCTCGCCGACGACGCGGCAGCCGGGGATGGTGTCGTTCATCCGGTTGATCGAGCGGAGGAAAGTGGACTTGCCGCAGCCAGAGGGGCCGATCAGCGAGGTGACGGATTTTTCCGGCATGTCGAGCGAGACATCGAAGAGCGCCTGCTTGTCGCCGTAGAAAACGGAGACGTTCTTGGCGTGGACCTTGGTGGCGCCGGCCACGTTGCGGGCGGCCGCGTGCGCAACCTGCGGACGGGGCGGCGCTATGGTCTCCATACGGCTCATCACCCTCTCCGCGCGGTTTCCATGACATGGCCTGAAATTCGTCGCGCCTGAAGGGCTTGCGGCGGTTTCGTCCCCAGTCAGGGAACCCATACGGATCGATTGTGACAGTCGTGCGAAAGTTTGTGGTTAGGAGCCTGCGGCAGTCTGTTACGGGCGAAAACACCCAGTCGAGCTGTGGATAAGCGGATGGATGCCGCTTGGGCAGCCGGGGACAGGTGGATTTACACGACTTTTTGGGTGTGTTTCCTGCGATTCACCCGGATTAGTGGACAGGAATCACCGAAATGGCCGCCACGCTGAGCTTGTCCGACCACGATATGAGCGCGGAACGGGGGTTTCTTTGCTCGTATGATTCCGCGGATGTGACATTGCCGCGGGAGCTGTCCGCGCCGGAAGAGGCGGCACGGGAGCTGCCGCGGACGCTGCTGACCGGGCGGGTGCGGAAGCATCTGAAGGCGCTGCCGGTGCTGGATCTGGCCGGGTTCTGCGCGGGGGCGTCGGAGGCGGAAGTCCGGACCGCGATGGTCCGGTACGCGTTCATGGTGCAGGCCTATGTCTGGGGCGAGGCGGATGCGCCCACCGTGTTGCCGGCGCAGCTGGCCGTGCCGATGTGGCAGCTGGCCAGGCGGCTGGGGCAGCAGCCGCTGCTGCCCTACTCCGCCTATGTACTCGACAACTGGGACCGGCTGGACCGGAGCGCGCCGATCGGGCTCGACAATATCTGGATGATCCAGAACTTCCTCGGCGGGCAGGACGAGGCGTGGTTCGTGCTGGTGCATGTCGCGATCGAGGCGCGGGCTGGCGGGATGCTGGCGGAGATACCGGGGCTGATCGCGGCGGCGGATGGCAGGGACGAGCGGGCGGTCGAGGCGGGGCTCGCGGTCGTCAATGCGGGCTGGGACGACGTGAACGCGATCTTCGACAGGATGCCGGAGCGGTGTGATCCTTACGTCTATTTCCATCGCGTGCGGCCCTACATCCATGGCTGGAAGGACAATCCGGCGCTGAGCGCGGGGTTGATCTACGAAGGCGTCGCGGAGACGGGCGGCAGGCCGCAGGCGTTTCGCGGGCAGACGGGGTCGCAGTCAACCATCGTGCCGTCGATGGATGCGCTGCTTGGCGTGGGCCACGCGGCCGATCCGCTGCGGACGTTTCTCGATGAGCTGCATGTCTATCGGCCGCCGGCACATCGGACGTTTGTTGATGAAGTGCGGGCGCGCTCGCACCTGCGGGACTTCATCGTGAAGAGCGGCAGCCCGGTGCTGCGTGATCTCTACAATACGTGCGTGATGTCGCTGGCGCGGTTCAGGACGCGGCATCTGGAATATGCCGCGAGCTATATCGCCAAGCAAAACAAGGACTCTGCGGGCAACGATACGGATGTGGGAACGGGCGGCACCCCGTTCATGAAGTATTTGAAGAAGCACCGCGACGAGGCGGAGCAGCACCTGCTGAAGTGAGCGCCGATTTTACGAAGCGACGATTTCGGCGGTGTGCAGAGCCTTGGCCAGATCAAGCAGGTGGCGGCGCGGGCGTTCTCCGAGCCTGTAATAGGCCCGCACCAGTTCGAGCGTTTCGTTCTGAGAGAGAACGTCGCCTGGCAGGAAATCGGCATGGTCATTCGCGGTGACGGGCAGTCCACGCGTGTAGCCGTCGAAGAAATGATTGGCGTTGACGCTGAGCGCCTCCGCCAGACTGAACAGCCGCCCGACCGTCACCCGGTTGGCGCCGCATTCGTATTTCTGGACCTGCTGGAAGCGGACGCCGATCTGCGTGGCAAGCTGCTGCTGGGTGAGGCCCAGCAACCGCCGGCGGCGACGGATGCGCTTACCCACATAGACATCGATATCCGTCGTCATAACCGCACTCCACGCGCCGCCCCGCATTTCGGCGGGACGTCCAGATCTTGTTGCTTTGGTGCTGAAGCACGTTGCAAGGCGCACTCTATAAATGACGATTCAGCAATGAACAGAACAGAACGCAGTAGGACTGCATGGCACGCTCAAGCGTGGCGCCAACGCCCTAGCCAACCGCTTTTGTTTCATCGCTCACCGCGACGTGACCGCAACACGCGCTCGTGAGTCCGCAGTGCCGCTGGCTTAGCTACCGGCTGCGGAATCATATGTGAGGAACATGAATGAGAAAGGCCGGAGCATTGCTGCTCCGGCCTTTCATTCCATCAGTCCAAGTCAGATCAGTACGACGTGCGGAGCGTCACGCCATAAGTGCGCGGGGCGCTCAGGAAGGCGTTATAGACGCTGATCGAGTCGTTGTTCTCGTCGACCTGGAACGGGCCGTTGAAGCCGACCTGCAGGTAGTCTTCGTCGAACAGGTTCTGGCCGAAGAGTTCGAGGTTCCAGGCGTTGTCCGGGTCGCCAATTCCGATGCGGCCGTTGACGACCGTGAAGGCCTCCTGTGCCTTCGACGGGTGCAGGTCCGAGCCGGTGTTGTAGTCGGACATGTATTTCGCCGAGAGGTTGGCGCGGAACATCATGGTGTCAGAGACGGGCTGCTCGTAAGTGGCGGCGAGCGAGGCCGACCATTCCGGCGCGAAGGACAGTGTCTCGCCCGGAAGGCGGCGGAGGCTGTTGAAACGCGCGGGGTTGATGAGATCAGCAGCTGTGAAGTCGCTGACCTTGGTGTCGGCATAGGTGACGCCGCCCTGGATGGTGAGTGCTTCCCAGGGTGTGTACCAGGCGAAGTCTGCGTCGACGCCCTTCGAGACGACTTCCGGTAGCGTTTCGACAACGAAGGCGGTGCCTGCGAACGTGTTGAGCTGGAAGTCCTTGAAAGTCTGGTGGAAGACCGCGACGTTCAGGGTGACATCGCCGTTGAGCAGGGTGTTCTTCGAACCGATCTCGAACGCATCGACGTATTCGCCGCGGAACGAGGTGTCAGACTCGGCCACAAAGTCCGGCCCCGTGCCCGTGACGACGACTGCGCTTTCGCGATCGAGGTTGAAGCCGCCGGATTTGAAGCCGCGCGCATAGCCTGCATACACCATCGCGTCGGGCGAGAGGTTGTACTTGATGCGCGCGGTGCCTGTGACTGCTTCCTCCGAGCGGTTCTGCTCGGTTTCGCCCAGGGCATCGAAGTCGTTGTTGAGCTGGTTGAGGCACATGCCGCCGACGAGGGTGTTGGCGGTGGGCGCGCCGACAATTCCGGCGATGAGGGTGTAAGCCGCCTCGCCCTGATCGCATGATGCGCCTGTCGTGGTGTAGAGCGAGATCAGGTCTTTCTCGTCACGCGTCCAGCGCAGGCCGAGCGTGAAGGCGAGATCGTCGGTGAAGTTCCACGTGTTCTCGGTGAAGATCGCATAGCTTTCGCCGGACTGGTCGTAGCGATCACGGATGCCTGAGCCGGGCTGCATGATCGTGCCTTCCGGCAAGCCAAGCAGGGCCGGCGCGCCGAGCAGGACGCGGCTGGCAAAGTAATCGTAGAAATCTTCGCCGGAGAACAGCACGGAGCGCGATGTGACATCTTCCTTCGCGTAGAAGCCACCGACGAGCCAGGTGAGCTGGCCCGCTTCACCCGCGGCGCGGATTTCCTGCGAGACCTGTTCGAAGGCCGAATAGTTGGAGCCGTCGTCCGGGCGATAGACGAGATCGGCTGCGGTGAAATCAGAATCCTGACCGTTCACCGAACGCCAGCCGCGCACAGCCGTGATGGAGGTAAGCGAGATGTCGTCGTTGAAATCGTAGTCGAGTTGCAACGAAGCGCCCTGATCGGTCACGTCCTGACGGGTCGAGCGGTTGGCGAGGGCCTGACGATCGAACGGCGTGGCCGTGGTGTCGATCGAGCCGGGGCGGACCTGGTTGATCAGGTTGGCGCGCGAGTTGGCGGCCTGCCCCACGAAGAGCTGGGTTGCGGCGCAGCAGTTTTCATCGCGCTCGGTGTAGTCGAGGATCAGGCGCGCTGTGAGTTCGGGCGTCGGTTCGGCGAGGAGCTGGCCGCGGACGGTGAAGTAGCCGAGATCGTTGTCCTGGCCTTCAGTGCGTGGGCCGGGGCCTGTGCCGACATCGTAGAAGCCGTCGCGCTTGCGCTTGGCCATGTAGAGGTTGCCGGCGAGGACGTCTTCGATGATCGGCGAGTTGATCGCGAGCGAGCCGCCGAAGGCGCCGTAATTGCCGCCGGTGAGTTCGGTGTTCACGCCGAAGTCGAAATCAGGTGCAGCGGTGACGATGTTGATGACGCCGGCGGAGGCGTTCTTGCCGAACAGCGTGCCTTGCGGGCCCTTGAGAACTTCGATGCGCTGAAGCTCGCCCAGGTCGCCGAAGCCGACGCCGTTGCGGGGGCGATAAACGCCGTCGACGTTCACGAGGACGGACGATTCGAGACCGATATTATCGCCTACCGTACCAACACCGCGGATACGCGCCGTGGTCGAGGCTTCGCTGCTGGTCGAGGTGACTGTGAGGCCGGGGGTGAGGATCTGCAGATCCTTGATGTTTTCAACGCCAGCGTCCTGCAGCAGCTGCTGGCCGATTGCGGTGACGACGACCGGCACGTCCTGCAGGTCTTCTTCGCGTTTCGTTGCGGTGATGATGATCACGTCCCGGCCATCACTGGAGGCTTCGGGCGCGGGGGCGGCCGGCGGGGTTTCCTGCGCGTAGGCGGGAGCGAGCGCGGAAGAGGCTGCGATCGCGAAAAAGGAAATCGATCCGTAAAGACGGTTAAGAGACACTGGGGAGGTCCTCCACTTGGATGTGCCGAAGCGGCCGCGTCCCCCCAATGCGGCGCCTCCGGCGCGCTCGTGTTTTCAAGCGCTCTCCGTACCTAGTGCGTGCCGACAAAGTGCAAAGCGATGCTGCATTGCGGCGTCGTTGAATTAATGGCCACGAACTGCCACGACTTCGCGAGCGTGGCCGATGCATCACACTGTGCGGCGCGAGGACAATGCAGCACGCGATGATCGCTCAACGCGATTGTGCGGAACGATGTTGCGCCGATGCGCGCAGCTGCAAGAGCGGCGCGCACAGGCATTGCTGAAAATCCGTATGCGGACGTCATGTGCGACGTTCTGGCGCCCGATTGTCAGGCGCCAGACCGTGACGATTAACGCGAGGCGGGAGCGCTGTACGCTTGGCCGGGATTCGTCGCCTTTGCGATCCGTTCCGGGAGCGTGCCAATGTTGGCCGTGGTGAATTGCGCGATCACTTTCTTTGCCTCGGCCACGGCTTCGTCCGTCTTGATCTTGCCGGCGTGAACGTCGTCGGCGAGCGTCAGGATCGGAATGTAGAGCGGCTCGGGTTCACCCTGCACTGTCAAGCCGAACGGGCCGCGGGCTTCAAGCGCATCCCAGTCCTTGCGGATATACGACCAGAAATCCTTGGTGGCGTTCCAGTAATCGTCGCCATCCTTGGGAAGCGGATCGACGCGCTTGTAGGAGTTCACGCCGATCTCGCGGACGAGAACGTGGTGATCACCGCGCAGGACGAGCTTGGAGTTCTCTTCTTCCTGCACCCAGCCGAACGGCGTGATGGTGTGGCGGTTCACGGCGAGGACAGCGTCGTAATCCTTGCGCGTTGTCTGGTCACGGCGCGGCAGGGGACGCATTTCGGCAGGCGGCGTCCATTGCGAGACGCCGTTGTCGTGGGTCCACGCGCCTACGGCGCCGTAGCGGGGCGAGTCTTCAACCTGATAGACGTTCTGCGACCACTTGCCGGCGCGCTCTGTGGCGGAGACCGGGCGCTTTTCCCAGGCGTTGCCGCCGACGAAGGTGAGGACGCTGTCGGGCTGATACTGCCAGTCCTGGCGCCAGTGCTTCGTGACGATCGGCTCGCCGCCCATCTTCATCACGAGGATATGCTGGAGGCTGATGAAGTCGCCGCGATCTTCTACCAGGCGGACGATTTCGTCGGCGCCGGAAACTTTCGGCTTCTTGAGTTCGTAGCCGGGCGTGAGCGCGACGGTCTCGCGGAAATCGAAGGTGACGTAGTAGTCGCCGGCCATGGCAAGGATGGCCTTGCGGTCCTGCTCGAACTTCGCTTTTTCCGCTGCCGGCATGGCGGCGATGGCGGCCTGCCCGGTGGCTGGCGCAGTGGCGCACGAGGACGCCAGCAGGGATGCGCCGATCACGACGGCGACGCTGAGCTTCCGCATGAAGTGTGGGGTTGGCAGCATCATTACGTCTCCAGAACCTGCGTCTTGTCAGTTATCATTGTTGCGAATAATTCGCAACTGGGCTAGCAGGGTATCGCTTCGCGCCTGGATGCGAACCTGCCGATTTTTGGAGGGATGTCATGATCCGCCCTGCCGCAAAATGGGGATGCGCCACCGCCGCCCTCGTCCTGGCTGCCCTCGCCGCCAGCGTTCCGGCCAGCGCGGATACATCCTACCTAAAGCCGAACTTCTTCACGACCGCCAATGCGGACATCGTAACTGTGCAGTCGTCCTTCACCGAAGACTTCGCCAACCCGAGCGTGGCGGTGAAGTCGGATGCGTGGACAGTCATCGGGCCAGACGGCAAGCCCGCCAAGTTCGACACGGTGCAGCCGTTCACGCAGGTGACGATCCTCGAAGCGGCGACGAAGGCGCAGGGCACCTATCGGCTTTCCACGGGCGAGCGGCTGGGACGTGCCGGCGCGCAGGTGCTGGTCGAGGGGGTGTGGCAACCTTTTGCGCCGGGACGCGAGATTCCCGCCGGCGCGCAGACGCGGCAGAGCCAGACAGCAACGGTTGCGGACGTCTATGTGACGCGCGGCGCGCCAACCAAGGCGCCGGTTGACGCGAGCGTTGGCGCGCTGGCGCTTAAGCCCGTCACACATCCGAACGATGTCTATCTCGACACCGGATTTGAATTCCGCGTGCTGCTGAACGGCAAGCCTGTCGCGAACCAACAGGTCGAGATCTGGCGGGAAGGCGGGGCGTATGAAGAACCCGCTTACCGGAAGGTGATGACATCGGGCGCGGATGGCGGCGTGAAGATCGCGTTTGACAAGCCGGGCGTCTATCTGATCTGGACGCGCCTCTCGGCGGATGCGCCAGCAGGCGGGGCGACGCCGGTGCGCAGCTACACCACTTCTCTCACGCTGGAAGTTCAGCCCTAGAGGCCGGCGCTTTTTCTTTAGCGCGCGACTGCCATCGGCAGGACGACGCCGAAGGCGGAGCCGCGACC
>JAUYSA010000475.1 GCA_030696545.1 Hyphomonadaceae bacterium | reverse complement strand
CAGCCGGGCTGAACAACGTTATGGCTGATGCAGCAAGCACGGCGCTGAACGACCGCGACAAACAGTTCACCTGCCTGGATCGTTTACCATCAGAGAGAGGCAGGTGGTTCAAGATAGCTCATCCGTCAGCATGTGAAGCTCGTCAGGGCATTCGCCTGACAGGCATTAGTCTAGAAGAAGCGTTCGCGAATACGGATAGTGTCCCCGGGGCGAACGGTTGTGGTCGGCGTGAGAACAACCTCGCGTTCGTTGGGGCTGTCGGCGCTTTTGACCAGGATACGATTGCGATCGGCGCGATAGGTGAAGTCACCCGCGCTGGCGATAGCATTCATCACGGTAAGACCCGAGACAAAGGGATATTCGCCGGGACGACTTACTTCGCCGAGAATGTAATAGGGGCGGCCCTTCACCAGTTCGGTGGTGACTTTGGGATCCTTCAGCCAGCCATCCTTCAGCTTGTTTTCGAGCATGCGGCTTGTTTCGGTGAGCGACAGGTTCACGACCTCGACCTGGCCAACCAGCGACATGGAGATCGAGCCCTGCCCGTCGACCACAAAGGGACCGGAAAGCTCGGGTTCACCATAGACCGTGACCTTGATCTCGTCGCCTGAGCCGAGCTTGTAGCCCGTGATGCCCATGCCGGCCTGTGTCAGCTCCTGCGGGTCGCCCTGTTCTGGACCCGTCGAGCAGGCAGCGAGCGCCATTGCGCCGAGACCCGCCATGGCCAGAACAAGCTTCTTGAGCGGATTCATCTTGTCACTCCTGAGAAACCTTGACCGCCGGAACCGCATCGACGCGCGGGCCGGTTGAAATGAATTCGACGCTGTCGTGCTCGAAACGGGCGGCAGTAAGACGCCCGCTGAGATAGGCGCCGGTATCGAGACCTATACGACGTGAATCTTTATGGGGCGTGCGTGTCGGCGTGTGTCCGTGAACAATTACAGCTCCGAGGGCGCGGCTATCCGCCAGGAATTCATCACGGATCCACAACAGATCCCGCTCGGTCTGCTGATCCAGCGGCACGCCGGGCCGAACGCCAGCATGGACGAAAAGGTAATCGCCAATACGGACGCTGAGGTCGAGATTCGTGAGAAATTGAACGTGTTCCGGCGGCATCGCCTTGTTGAGTGCTTCACATGCGGCTGACCATTCATCCGGCGATGTGCGCGTGCGCGGCGGGCGTACTCCGTAGGAAACCAGCGTCTCCACGCCGCCGAATTCGGCCCAGCGTGGGCCAATGGACGGGTCGGTCATGAACTGAAGCATCGCCGCTTCGTGGTTGCCCTTAAGGAAATATGTCTCGAACGGGGACATCAACTCGCCCATCAGGACATCAATGACGTCCTTCGACTGGAAGCCGCGATCCACATAATCGCCTAGCATGACGAGGATAGGACGCCCCTCGAATCCACCGCGTGCGATATCGGCGTGCAGGTCCTGAAGCAGGCGGATGAGCAGGTCGGCGCGGCCATGTACGTCACCGACCGCGTAAACACGCCTTCCTGGCGGAACGAGCGCAGGCGGCCCCGGAATATGGACTTCCTTGGTTAGCGAGGGAGGTTCGGCGGCGACAAAAACGCTCGCGATGCGGCGGCCGAAAGCGGCCAGCGCGTTGCAGGCCGTTCGTGCGAGGCTTGATACTGCCTCGAGGATCCGCTCTTGCGGACGTGTCAACATGAACTCCTGTTCCGGCCAGCCACCCAGGGCAGGCACGGCCCCCATATTACGCAACAGGCGAGCCAAGCCGCCGATTGTTCCCCGCACAAGCGCACCTGGCGGTTCCCACACGGACGGTCCGGACAAAGCCGTTATAGCGCTTCCGGGGGTCATTTTCCCACTTTGCCCTGTGAATTGCACGGCATAAAAACGGTTCAACCCTCGCGTGCATGGTTAATGCAGTTGCATGAACCGCCGATGCATCCCATTGCAGCGGCGCCTGACCACAAGGCCCATCCCTTGCAGGTTTTTCGCGCATGACGCGTATTGTTTTCTTCGGCCATGATGCCGCCGACGCCGCCGTTCGCCGGCGGGTGCAGGGCTTTCAGGACGATGGCCTCGACGTCGTCGGCTTCACCATGCGCCGCCGGGACGACGTGCAGGCCGACTGGCAAAATGTCGATCTGGGCCGGACTTTCGACGGGGCCTATCGCCAGCGCATCAAATCCATCTTCAGCGGCGCGAAGCGCGCAGCGGCGCAGCGCGACCTGCTCGCTTCCGCCGACGTCATCTATGCCCGCAATCTCGACATGCTTGCGACCGCCTTCCTTGCGAAGCGGTACGCCAGGCTGAAAACGCCGGTAATCTATGAGGCGCTGGACGTTCATAGGTTGTTGACCAGAAAAGACCTGATCGGACTGGCCCTTCGGCGTATCGAGGGCGCGCTTCTGGGCCGCACGAAGCGGCTGGTGGTGTCTTCACCGGGTTTCCTTGAAAACTACTTCGAGATCCGCCATCGCGGACACTACAAACCGTGGTTGATCGAAAACCGGCTGGCGGCCGGCGCTGACTATGGCGTGCGGCCCGGCCGGGATGACGCCCTTCCCCCGAATACCGAGCCGCTGCGCATAGGGTGGGTTGGACGGCTTCGCTGCACGCGAAGCCTCGACCTGCTGACGGATCTGGCGCGCAAGCTTGGGCCACAGGTGCGCATCACGATGCACGGAATTGCCTCGCCTGAGGAAATTCCGGACTTTCATGCACGTATTCAAGGTCTTGATAACGTCGAGTTCAAGGGCCGCTATCGCGCACCGGAGGATCTTTCCCGGATCTACAACGAGCTGGACCTGGTCTGGGCAGGCGATTTCATGGAGGCTGGCTATAACTCCGTATGGCTGTTGCCAAACCGGCTTTACGAGGGCGGCTACTATGCCGTGCCGTCGATCGCGCCGGAGGGCACACAGACCGCGAAATGGATAAACGCACGAGCGGCGGGATTCACGCTCTCCGAAAACCTGGCCTGCACGTTACCCGGACTTGTGCGTACACTGATCGCGGATCGCGGCGCGATCGCCGTCAAGCGCTCCCACCTCCTCGACCTGCCGGCGGCGACGTTTGTGGCGCCGCGCGGCGAACTCGCGGCGCTAATCGCCGACACCCTGCGTGGTGAAGACGCCAGCGGGGCGTTTAACCTGCATCATGCCGACACACGTGAGACGCGAAAAGCGGCGGAATGATCGATCGGGACTATCCTGTCAGGCGAGTAGAGTTTTTGATCCGCCTGCACACCAAATGGACTCGTCCTTGCGTTGCTCTAACATTCTTTCAGGTTCGTGAGGCGGACGGAAAATGAACCAGATTCCCGCACAGGCAGCGATGGGCTGGGGCCGGTCACGGTCCAGCGCCAAACCACCACCGCGGATACGCTTGCGTGACGTGCTGCCGCCGCTTGCAGCTGTTGCCGTTCTGACGCTCGCGCATATCGCTTATGGCGCCGTGCAGCCGATCGCCGCCCTGCCCCTCTCCGGACTGCTCGTCGCCATAGCGATCACCACGATATTCGCGGCAGGCCCGCATCACGTGACCTCCGGCATGATCGCTGGCGCGGCTGTTATCGCGGCTTATGGCGTCACCGGACTCGCCGGCCCGCTCTATCGCTCAGCGCCACATCTCGCGATCCTGTTCGCGGCAGGCGCTCTCTGGACGATTGGCTATATCGCCTCGCGTCATCGCCGCTCGCTTGACCTCGCGTGGGGCGGGCTGATGTGGGGCGCAATCGGCTATTGCGCCTGGATGTTTGTGCTGCATGTCATCGCCATCCCCTCAGGCGTGAACATATTTTCTCAGGCTTTCGAGACGCCAGCCAACGCATCGCTGCTTTTCGGCCTGCTCGCTACGGTAGGGATGAGCAGGATCCTTCACCTCATCAAGCAGATGGACGCGGAAGCGCTCGCGCGCCCGCAAATGATCGAACAGATGCTGCGACAGGGGCTTTCAGGCCTGCTGCTGGTCGGTCTTTCGCTGACCTGCCTGTCAATCGTCGGCTCGCGGCCCGGCATGGTGCTCACGCTTGCCGTCCTTGTCGCGCTGATGTGGTGGGATACGCTTGCGATCTCGACGCGCGAACATCGCGGGATACCGATGCGGCTGGCGGCAATCCTCGCGCCGTTCATTGCTGTCGGCCTTGCCGTATGGGGAATAGGCCTCGGCTGGATCAGTGACGAAACGATCACGCCGGGCGTCGGCGATTCCGACATCATGCCAAACATGCAGCGCATCCAGGCGTATATGAGCGCGTGGATGGAAAGCCCTGCATTTGGACATGGACTTGGTTCCATCGGCGCAGAAGGCGACAAGGCGATGACCCTGTTCAATGCCAAGGCCATGCGTGCGCCGGGAGATGCTCACAATGTTTTCGTGACGTGGCTGGTGGAGGCTGGAATCGTTGGCCTTGCCCTGCTCGTGCTGGCGCTGGGCGCGATGTACACGCGCATCTTCGCCGCATTGAAGTCACGACGCACACCGCGCACATTTCTTCGTCTCGCCGTAGTGGCAGGCGCGCTCATGTTTCTTCATGGCGTGACAGATTCCTCACTCGACCTGCCGAGCGCCGTGTGGCTATACGCGCTGCTTCTCGGCGCTGCGTGTGGCGTCGCCACTGGACGCCGCATAGAGGCGCGCGCCGACGAAGAATAGGAAACTGATGCCGGCGCTGATTGCTGCCATTGCAAACCTCAAGGGCGGCGTCGGCAAATCGACGACGACCGTTATGCTGGCGGACGGACTGGCGCACTATTACGGCATGAACGTGCTGGTCATTGATCTCGACCCGCAAGCCAATTCCAGCCAGATGCTGTTGACCGAGCGCGGCGTGCAGGATGCGTCCGACCAGGGCAAGGGCGTGCATCACGTGCTTGCCAGCTTCATGGCGGGCAAGCCGCCATCGGCCGCGCCGTTCATCATGCCCAACGCCGTCACGCTCGAGGAACTGCGCCGCGCGGAAGAGCAGGATGAGCGTCAGGGCTGGATTTCCAGCCTGCCGTCGCATCCCCAGCTGCGCATGCGCGAGCTTGGGCTTGAGGAAGAATGGTATTCGGGCTCTGGCACGCCCACCTCGCTGGCCGACGCGCTTGCGAAGTTTTTCCGCGAGGCATTCGAGCCGCTGCTGCCACTGTACGACATCATCCTGCTGGACTGCCCGCCTCACCTGTCGCCGCTTGCGCGGGCGGGCCTCTCGATCGCAGACGCCTTTATCACGCCGACCATCGCAGACTCGGTTTCCACCTGGGGCACGAAACAGTTCTCGGAATGGGTGGGAAAGTTCGTGACGCCAGACCTCGCGCAACGCAATTTCGTGCTGATCACGCGCTTCCGCGACACGAAGTATGCGCGCTCGATCGCGTCAGACCTGCGCGAGATCTATCTCAAGGATCGCTGGTTTGGTCCGACGATCCCCGAATCCGTGCATGTTCTCAACGCAATGGATCGAGCAGCGCCCGACAGCTATGACACATTTCGCGGAAAGTATGCCGGCGTGACCGGCGATGTTCGCCGGCTGGCCGAGCGCTTCACCGATTTCATGACTCAACGCACGGGTGCGACATGGGCGAAGGTCCGGGACTAACGCCGGTCGAGTATCTCGATCGCTTCTTCGATGAACTCCGCACAGAGGTGCGCTCGAACCCGAAGCTGGCCGCAAGGCTGGTCAAGGCGCTTGGCGGCAATGTGGTGTTCGAAGACGAGGCGAAGGCCGAAGTCGCGAACCCCTACGCGCTTGCCGCCGGGCCGAAGGCAAAATTCCTGTCAGTGTTCGGTGCGATGAAGCTTGGCGATATCAAGAAGGTTCTCAAGGAGAACAACCTCGCCACGCGCGTCGACATGAATGGAAAATCCGCCAGCGATCTGGTGGAGATGATGTACAGCCGCGCCGCGATGAAGGTGCAGGAACGCAAGAGTTCGGCGTTCTAGTCAGAGAGCCCACACCAGTCCGGCTTCGGTTGTCGGTTCTCAAAATTCCAATACTTCACGTGGCCTTTCGCGGCCAGTAACGTCGCTAAGTCTGCGCCGTTGACCGTGAGGTCCACAAGCTCGCGGCCGTAGCGATCCGCCCCATGGAATGTGCTGACTGCAATTCGGCTGTCGCGTGTCATACGCCTGACAGCAGCGCGAGATTGTGCAGCGCGCTCCCTCTCCTCGCGGCATCGCGCTTTCGACGGGCTGCCCTCTGGCGCGTCCACACCATGGAGTCGAAACTCACGTCCGTTGATGGTCCCGCTATCACCGTCGACCCAGTTGATATCCACTATGTACGAACTTGCCCAAGCCCCCGCCGTCTGGCGCACCGAGGCCGAGGCTGAACGGGATGCGTCTTGGACCCAGATCACGGCCAGACCGACCAGAGACAGGACCATGACACTCGCCATCACAGGCACAGGCCCTAGCCGCCCGCTTGTGCGGCGCAACGACAAGACAGGCACGCGAAAGCGACGCCGTTGAAACGGAAGAACGTTCTGCCGCTGCACTCCCAACCTCCGCGCAGAAGCGAGAGGGATATCGGGAAAGCTCTGCGGCCAGCTTTAGCGAGCGCCGCAAATTTCATCGAATACGTTGAGGTTTCAGCCCCGCTGCCCCTTCAGCATCTGCCTGAAGAAGCCTGCTGACCATGACATGTGCATCGTCGCAGAAGCAGCGCCAGCCAGCAGGCCGCAAGCCGATTTGTGCTTGACCGCGACGGCCAGTGACGCGAGCGCAAGCGCTGCGAGATAACCGCCCGGCAGGATGAGACCCAGCGGGTTGAACGGCGCGATCAACAGCCCGGTGATGCACGCGACGAGCGTTGCCGGCGGGATGAGCTGGCGAAGCTTTGGATGCTCACCATGCTTCATCAGCGTGCGCGCGCGGCCCTTGCCATAGTTGAAATACTGACGCGCCAGAGAGCCCATCGTGGCGCGCGGCAGATAGACGAGGCGGATATCGGCATCGAGAAAGATTTGCCCGCCGGCCTTGCGCAGGCGCGTGTCGAACTCCGCATCCTCGTTATGCGAGAATGTCTCGTCATAGCCGTCGGCTTGCAGGAAAGACTTCAGGTCGAATCCGGCATGGTGGCCATGCTCAACAAACATGGACCTGCGCCCGCCGCGATGCGCCGAACCGCCTGAACCGAGCGGCGTATCGACGATCCAGGCATTGGCCTTCTGGAAGCAGGTTTTTCCCATCGCATCCATCGGCACAACAACAGACGCAACGCCACGCGATCCCAGTGAACCCGCCACCATCATCACATAGCCGGCGGGATAGATCGCGTGCGCGTCGCAACGCACGAGAATGCGCCGCCCCTGCCCCGCTTCGCGCGCGGCAAGATTGACGGCAGCGGATTGCAGCTTCTTCGGGTTGGCTAGCAATCGCAGGTTCGGGAATTCCGCGCCCAGCGCCGTCACGATCTCACGCGTACGATCCGTGCTGCCGCCATCGGCGACGACGAAGCAGGCCTCTGCCAGCCGCGGGTCGCCTGTCATCAGCGAGCGGATGCAGGCTTCGATGTGGAGGGCTTCATTGAGAACCGGGATAACGACCAGCACGTCGGCTCCGGACACCGCACCGGCCTGCACGGCGTTAACCGTTCGCGGCTGGTTCAGCGGCGCATGAGAAAGTGTCGGCGTGTCCATCGCGGTCACAGAGCAATTCTTCTGCCGGGCGCGTCAAGTCGACGGAGCGCCTCGGGCGGGCTTGGGCTGTGAGGCAGGCCCGATGTCCCACGTCCGTGCCGGCGTGTTAACGGCGGCGCGGTAGGCATCGAATGGAATGCCGCTCTGGCGCGCCTTTGCCCGCATTTCGGCCAGGAATTCGGCGTTGGGTCCGATCCAGCGCAGCACATCCGCCTGCTCGAACGCACGCACACGCAGCGTCTCGGGTATCGAGGCCCAGTTGGTTAGCACAAAGTTAAAACGCCAACTGATCAGCGCATCGTCGCAAAGCGGACACGCATCCATCGACTGCGTCAGCGCATGGAGCGAAGCGGCGTTAACCTTGCCCGACGCGCGTTGCGCCTCGATATACGCCAGCTGCGCCCAGGCAAACGCGCGCGATGGATCGAGTTCGGTCGCGCGGCTGGCGGCGACATAAGCCGAGCCCGTATCCACCACAGGCATCTGCATGCCGAGCTCTGCGAGAGTTTCCACATAGTCGGGCGAAGTCGATTGCGACCAGTCCTGCTCGATGGCCCGCGCAGCGCTGGCGTTATCCGCCTGCAGCAGCATCGCGGTCTCTGCTTCCTGAAGCGTGAAGTGGGAAATCGGGGCGATTGCGGCGACACCCATGGCCAGAAGCCCGACCCAGATAAACACGCTGCCGGCGGTCTTGGCGCGCGATTTAACACGCGCAGGCCGGGGCGCAGAGGCAATGGCGCCCTGCACGATAATCTTGTCGAAGGACGTTGTGTCGGCCATCGTCAGCAGCTCCCCACTAAATCCTGCGCTCGAACCGCGAACGAATCACTGGCACTCGCCTGCTGCGTGCTGCTGTTCGCGCGCCAGGTGCAGTCCCGTTGGCTAGTTGGGGTTCGCAGCGCTCAGGCACCGGCTTCCCCGTAAAGCTCCAGAGGCGCCTTTCCCGTGGCTGCGCCCATGACGCCGGCATGAAGGCGCGAGCGGACGATCGCCCTGCGCCAGCGCGCCGGAGACCAGAAAGTCAGCCCCGCCATCACAACGCAGAACGCCATCTTCGCCAGCGACATGCCGACCAGAACCGCCTTCGGTTTGCCGTTGCGCAGTTCAAGCAGGCCCCAGGTCTGCCCTGCCCGAAAGGCACGTATTTTCAGCCATTCCAGCGTCGATCGTGATGGCGGGATCGGCTCGTCGACGACGGCCTTCTCGGTATAGACCATGACGACCCCAGCGCGCTGGAGTTGCGCGAAGAAGGTTGTGTCCTCGCCGCCTGAACGGCCATAGGCAGGATCGAAGCGCAGGGCGCCTACGACGTCGCGGCGCATCAGGACGTTGCAGGTATAGCCGCCAACGATCTCGCCATTGCGGATCGGCGGCGGCGTCGAATGCATATCCGCAACAGGCATCCAGCGAGGCGCATCCGGCGCATAGATGGCCATCACCTTGCCGAACACGACGCCCGCACTTGTGGCCTCATGTCGTGAAATAAGCTGCGCGAGCCAGTCGGGCCGGGCCGTTTCGTCATCGTCGATGAAAGCGATCAGAGGCGCACGGGCCGCATTGAGGCAGGCATTCCGCGCGACCGAGATGTTGCGCGCAGGGGCGTGTACATAGAGGCCGTTCAGGCCAAAACTGGTAAACGCGCGCTCCACCGTCTCGCGCGCCGAAGGTTTGTCGTCATTGTCCGCCACGATGACCCGCATCCGCCACCCCGGCGTCTCAAGCCTGGCCAGCGAGGCCAGTAGATCGGTGACAGATGCGCGGCGGAACGTGCAAACACACACGTCCACGTCGCGGACAGTCGCGGGGTTAATGACGGAGTCCTGCATGTGTTCCTGTCGGTGCAAGCCACGCGCCATTCCGGGACGATGGTTAAGACGGGCGCGGGCGCTGCTTCAGCCAGCTGCCGGCCAGCCAGCACAGTGTCGCCCAGGCAGCGCCCACGGACCAGCCTGCCAGAACATCCGTCGTCCAGTGTACTCCGAGATAGATCCGCGTCAGGCCAACAATCAGAACGAGGGCGATCGCCGCGCACATGATGAAGATACGCAACGCCCTGCCCTTTGAAGCCTGGGCCAGCATGGCGCCCAGCGTCAGGAATACGACGGCGGACAGCAGCGCATGCCCGCTTGGGAAGCTGGCGTTCAGGATGTCAGACGCACGATAGATTTCCGGCGGGCGTTCGCGGCCGAAAAACTCCTTGAGAGACTGGCTGAGCGCCAGACCACCCACAAACGCAATCGCGATCATGCCGGCCTCAAGACGCTTCCGCTCCAGCACCAGAAATCCGCCAGCCAGAAGCGCTATCGTCGCCAGCACGGCGAGGCTTCCCAGCGCGGTCAGGTCTGCCGCTGCATGATCGACCCAGAACGGACCGATCGGATCAGATGGGTTCGCGGGATCAGGATGAAGCGCCTGCAGCACGGCCATGTCGAATCCGTGCGACTCGCCTTCGGCCATTTCGTCGGCGATTTCGATAAAGCCCAGAAGGGCCGTTGCAATAACGGCAAGCGACGCCACGAGCACGAACTCGGCGCGCACGAACGACCATATGGCCTTCGGAATGTTTCGGTAATTGCTGCTCATCCACGTCATCCATCAGAAAAACGTGGCAGCCGTCAAATGTTTCCCATCACAGGTTCAGTTGCTGAAACCGTATCGGATTTCCTGCGTTGGTAGAGAGCTTACCCCCGAGCAAAGGAAATTCCCATGAGCACATCAACCGGACACACCAGCGCCATTCGCGCTTCCAAGGTGATCGGCACCAGCGTCTATAACGGCGCGGGCGAGAAGATTGGCAAGGTCGAGGATGTCGTTCTCGACAAGCAGTCCAACAACATCATGTTCGCGGTCGTCGGCTTCGGCGGCTTTCTCGGCATGAACGAGAAGTATCATCCCCTGCCGTGGTCCACGCTGGACTATCAGAAGGGCAAGGACGGCTATGTCGTCAACCTGACCAAGGAACAGCTTGAAGCCGCTCCTGCGCAGGAAATTGACGAACTCACCCGCAGCGATGGTGATGGCCTGCGCGACAGCGTGTACGATTACTACAAAGCACCGCGTTACTGGTCGTAACACCGTCCGAAAATCGGATTGCGAACCTTGGGTCCACTTAGATCGCAATCCGGAGGGCCGGGCGGAGGTGCAGCCCGCCTGGTCCGAAAAAGGCCCGGGAAGCGCAAGCTTCCCGGGCCTCCTTTCGTCACGTCGGAGGAGAGTTGGTGACGATCAGCTAGCGGACGGCGCGGCCGCAGATGCGGTCACAGCGTCCTTGTTCCATTTATAGATGCGGTGGATAGAGCACGGCCCATCATAGCGCGCGTCAGTCTGCAACTGATCACCCGGGCCAAGGCATGAGCCGCCACCGAAGCGCGACACGAGCGCGACCGAGAACAGTGCGTTATCCGGCTGGCAGGCGCCGACGAGTTCGAGCTTGTATTCGTCCTTCATGCCCTTCTCGACGATGATCGAGCTGCGGTCGTTCTCGCGCCAGCTGCGGATTTGCGACTGGAAGCAGATGTTCTTCACCTGCTCGCCCTGACGCGGATCAGGCTTGGCGTCAGCAGTCTGCGCGGGGGAGCTTGAACAGGCGGCCGTAAAGAATGCCGTCGATGCGCAAGCAGCCAGAATGGCTTTGAAAGTGTTTTGCATGGCATTTCCTTTTCAGGACCATCAGGATGATTCTTCTGACCTGAATGGCGTGTGAATAACATCTGTACGAGGTATCATCACGGCAGGATCGGCGCCGGCTTACAAATCTTGCTGCCATGTGCCGCTACGTGATCCCGGCTGCGAGCAGGCTTGGGAACCTGAGAGTTCCCTCGCGCGTTTCGTGTCTCGGACCCAAAGGCGATCAACACATGGCAAGACGCAAACGGCGCGCTTCAGGATTTGAGTCGATCCCCGTGCGGGAGCCGTTTCTGATTGTGGAACAACATCCACAACTCGTAACGGCCATCTGCCTCAGCATCATGGCGGCTCTCGCCATCTGTGTTGCCCTGTGGGCCGGGCAGGCTTTCCTGCTTCCGATTGCGGTGGCGCTCGTATTTAGCGTGATCCTCGCGCCGCTCTGCAGCCGCATCGAATGGTTCCGGATTCCCCGCCCCGTCGCAGCGTTGATGGCGCTGATCATTGCCGGCGGCATCGCCTACCTGGCGTTCTCGCTGATCGCCCAACCAGCTGCGAACTGGATGGAGAATGCTCCGCAGACGATCCAGCGCGCGGAAAGACAGCTCCGTAAACTTCAGGAGCCACTCAAGCCCCTCACCGATATATCAAAAGAGGTGCAGGATCTTCAGATCGTGCCAGAGGGCAGCGCGCCTGCATCGCGAACCGTTGTCTTGCAGCAGCCTGGCCTTGCGCAATCCGTGCTCGCGTCTGTGCAGACCGCCGTGGTCCAGACTGGCTTCATCTTCATTCTGTGTTACTTCCTGCTGATTACGCGGGGGGAATTCCGGCTCAAATTAATTGCCTTCCAAACGACGCTGCGAGATCGCGTCCGCGCGGCGCGTGTCTTCCGCGATGTCGAGAAGCGCGTCTCCGGCTACATCGTCACTTTTTCCGCCATAAACATCGTGGTCGGCGTCGGTACAGGCATCGCCTGCTGGCAGCTTGGCCTGCCTGAGCCGCTGATGTGGGGCGGACTGGCAACCTTGTTCAATTTTGTGCCGTTCCTCGGTCCAGCGATCATGATGGGGCTGCTCGGCCTTGCCGGGCTTGCGACTTTCGACACGCTGGTCGAAGCCGCCTTCCCTGTTCTCGCGTTCATGGGCATTTCGTTCCTGGAAGCAAACCTGATCACGCCCACGATTGTCGGCCGGCGCATGACGCTCAATCCGCTCGCCATCATCCTCGTCGTCAGCTTCTGGATATGGCTGTGGGGACCGATCGGCGGCGTCATCGCCCTGCCGCTGCTGATCATGTTCAAGGTGATCTGCGACCACACACCAGCCCTGCGAGTTGTCGGCGCGCTGATCGGCTCGCCGATTATCCGCGTGGCGCGCATCGACAATGAGGACATTCCGCTTACGCCCAGGCCAGTCGCCGCGAGCGAACCCACACCGCAGCCTGCCCCGCCGCCGCTTGTGATTGCCCCTCAGGGCCTCGCCTGAGGTCTCGCGCCGTTAGGGCTATCCACGTTCGTCCCGCTTGACGGAAAGCATCGGCATTGTGATCACGCTTCCATGCAGATCCGCGTCGAACATCACCCGGAGCCGGTTTTAACGACCATCACGCCTTGGGTGCATAAGGGCGTCGATGCGGCTTACTATGCAGCAACTGCGTTCGATCCGCCGAGGCCGAAGCCGGTGCATGGCAAGGGCTATCCGCTCTGGGTGATCGAACATCGCGGCCGGTCGCTGGTCTTTTCCTCGCCCGAGGAAATCGCTCACGTTATCGATGTACTTGGCCGCAGGATCCTCCCGTCTTCCCGAGATCTCGGCCAGCCTTACATGGCTGTGAACTCGCACTGGCTCTCACGCCTGCATGCCGGCTTCAAGCCATGGAAGGTGCGGCAGGAGTTGGTGAAACGTCTCAAACAGGCGCCGCCAGCCTAACCCGGCGCACAAGCCGCGCCCGCCGGCCCGGAAACCTCGATCGCGGTCGGCGGCATGCCTACTTTCGCAAGAATGCCGGGAGCTGTTTCCTTGAGAAGCTTCTCGCACGCCGCAGGATCAGGATCGCGGTTGAGAAAAACCTGCACCGCCCTTTCGCCAAGCGGATCGAGGACCACACTCTCTACGACGCCATCCTTGTCCACCGCCGCCACGGCTGACTGCGGCACAACCATGAGCCGCAGCCTTTCAGGCATCCACCCCACAGCCGAATTGCGCGTCACGAAAATCTGCAGGTTCAGATCTTCGCCGGGGACAATTTCCCCCGCCACGGTACGAACCGATTGGCGAAGCTGGAAGTCCGATGATTTGTCCGTGTAGATGCGAACAGGAAGCGTCCACGTCTCGCCTGCTGGGATCTCGGCCATGAACGGTACGATCGCCACATAGCCTTCACGATCCGGATCGAGATAGAGGTCGTAAGTCTCGATCATCGGCGCGGCCACCACCGCGTCAGGACGCTTGTTTGAAACGCGCGTCTGCATCGCGAGCGTTTCTGTCTTGCCGTTGTGGGCGTAGCTTAGCTGCCCGATCGCGCACACGAATTTGGCGCCGTCAAAGCTGGCAGGTATCTGATTTTCCAGATTGAACACTGCCGTATCCATCGCGAATGTTGCTTCAATGCTGATGGGTGCAACCTCGATCCGCCGTGATGGCGCAGCGCACGGCTCGGAGACCGAGATATCGCCCCGCCAGACCTTGCGGGCACGATCAAAGTCACTCTCGGGCAAGCCCCATGCGCTGATCGTCAGGCGCGGAGCATCCAGATCGCCCCAGCCCTCATTCATCATCAGCACCTGTTGGTAGTCCACCTGGTTCTCACGCAGCACGGGCAACGGCGTCATGTCAGGCTCAGCCTCGATCACCTCGAACTGGATCTCGCTTATGATGACGGGCACAGCGCCGCTGTTCGTCACCTGCACAGTCAGCACCGGCATGGGAGACGACAGGGGCGAACTGCCGAGAAACTCCAGCCCATCGATCCGCTTCTCGTCGCGCACCCGCTCGCGATATGGCAGGTCCGCACGAATGGAGAGGCGGCGGTCAGCGCTACGCTCGGCCTTGAACTCCGTCTGCGTGATCCAACGCGCTCCGATCGGCTTCTGCTCCGCAAGAGAGACTGACGACGAAAGCCCCACCGGCGTCGAAGCGCCTTTCGGCCAGGTAGCAAAAGCCAGCATCGCCAGCACGACTACCCCCGCCCCCACCGGCATGGCCAGCGGATTTATCCCCTTCCGGCGGCTCGACGAACCGGGCAAGTTCAACTGGTCGATCAGCTCACGCACATCCCGCCCGAAGGTCGTGTGATTGATGAAAACCGCATTGTGACGCACCAGCTGCCGGATATCCTCCGGCAGGTCCTCCGCGCGCGGCATCGATGCGCCATCGACCAGCACCGGGATGACCCGCACGCCAGCCGCCAGCGCTATGCCGACTTCAAGCCGGATGAAATCGCCCGGCAGGTCGATCCGCCTCTGCCCCTGCGCCGTCGCCGCGCTCAGCCAGTTGGCCCCGATGACCGCGAGAAAAATGTCGGCGCCCCGGATCGTCGTGTCGATCTTCCGAACGAAGTCCTCGCCCGGCGCCACGCTGTCGACATCGACAAACACATTCTCGCGCCCAACGCGCGCGGCCAACGCATCCGCAATGCGCCCCGTCACATGGGCGGCGTCATCGCGCCTGTAACTGACGAATATCCCGGCCACGGCCGCATCTCCCCGACCCGGAGATAGTGCATGACGCACGCACCGATGCAAACCGGCGCGCTCTCACGCATTCCAACGCAGCGTAAAGGTCAGCCGACGATCAGCTTCAGCGCCCGCTCGTCGCCACGGCCCAGCGCCTTGATCGCGCTCGCCGCGATCGAACGTGCGTCAAGGCCGGCCAGCTCGTACATCTTCTCTGGCGTATCGTGGTCCTGGAAGATGTCCGGCAAAGTCAGCGTGCGGATGCGCAGGCCAGCGTCGAGAAGCCCACGCCCTGCCAGCGAATGCAGCACGAACGCGCCAAAGCCGCCGACCGAACCCTCTTCAATCGTGATCAGCACTTCATGGTTCTTGGCCAGCTGCGCCAGCAACGCTTCATCCAGCGGCTTCGCAAAGCGTGCATCGGCCACCGTGGTCGAAAGCCCCTGCTTCTCCAGCATGTCAGCCGCGACCAGGCATTCCGCCAGCCGCGTACCGTAGGAGAGAATCGCGATCGCCGTGCCCTGCTTCACGATACGGCCCTTGCCGATCTCCAGCGGCTGCGGATCGTCCAGCAGCGGCAGGCCCACCCCCTCTCCGCGCGGATAACGGAATGCCGAGGGGCGATCATCAATCGCATGCGCCGTCGCCACCATGCGCTGCAGCTCCGTCTCGTCCGCAGCAGCCATCAGCACAAAGCCCGGCAGCGCGCCGAGGAAGCCGATATCGAACGATCCCGCATGGGTCGCGCCATCAGCGCCAACCAGACCCGCGCGATCGAGCGCGAAGCGCACCGGCAATTTCTGGATCGCCACATCGTGCACAACGCTGTCATAGCCACGCTGCAGGAAGGTCGAATAGATCGCCGCGAACGGCTTCATGCCATCCGCCGCCATGCCCGCCGCGAACGTCACCGCGTGCTGCTCGGCAATACCGACATCGAAACAGCGATCTGGAAACTTCGTCGCGAACGCATCGAGGCCGGTACCCGACGGCATCGCCGCCGTGACCGCCACCACCTTCTGGTCCTTCTCAGCGACGCGCACCATCTCCTGCGCGAACACTTTGGTATAGGATGGCGGCCCGGCTTTCGCCGTCGCCTGCTCGCCGGTGATCACGTTGAACTTCGACACACCGTGATACTTGTCCGCCGCACTTTCGGCCGGCGCATAACCCTTGCCCTTCTGCGTCACGACATGGACCAGCACCGGGCCGTTCTCCATGTCGCGCGCGTTCTCAAGCACGTCGACCAGCGCGCTGATGTCATGCCCGTCGATCGGGCCGACATAATAGCAGCCCAGCGCATCGAACAGGTCGCCGCCCATCGTGAAGTTGCGCACCGAATGCTCGGCCCGCTTGGTCAGACCTTCAAGCCCTAACTTTCGCACAAAGCGCTTCGCCAGGCTGCGCACCTTGCGATAGCCCTTCGACGACACGGTGCGCGACAGGTAATGGCTCATCGCGCCAACTGGCGGCGCGATCGACATGTCATTGTCGTTCAGGATGATGATCATGCGCGTGTGCATGCCGCCCACATTGTTCATCGCTTCGTAGATCATGCCGGCGCTCATCGCGCCGTCGCCGACCACTGCGATCACGCAGTTCTTTTCACCCTGCAGGTCGCGCGAGACCGCAAATCCGCTCGCAGCCGAAACCGACGTGCCCGCATGCGCGGCGCCGAACGGGTCGTAAACGCTCTCATCACGCTTGGTGAAACCGGAAAGCCCGCCGCCCTGGCGCAGCGTGCGGATACGGTCGCGCCGCCCGGTCAGGATCTTGTGCGGATAAGCCTGGTGGCCAACGTCCCAGACGATCTTGTCCTTCGGGGTATCGAACACCGTATGCAGGGCGACGGTCAGTTCGACCACGCCAAGGGCAGAGCCAAGATGACCGCCCGTTACGGAAACCGCGCTGACGATTTCGGCTCGCAGCTCGTCAGCGATCTGGCGAAGGTCCGCTTTTGACCGGCCCTTTAGATCAGCCGGAGTCCGAACTTCGTCCAGCATAGGCGTTCTGGTCGTCATGGCCGTGATTTCGTCCCCAATACGGGTCAATTAGTGGCGGCGATTGAGCACAAAGTCGACCGTATGCAATAAAGAAGAAGCGCGCGACCCAAAAGACGCCAGGTGCTGCTTCGCCTGTGCGGCGAGATAATGCACCCGATCCTGCGCCCCCTCAACCCCGAGGAGAGAGACGAAGTTTTTCTTGCCCGCCGCGACGTCCTTGGCCGTCGCCTTGCCCAGGATTCCCGGGTCACCCTCAACGTCCAGCAGGTCGTCCACGATCTGGAACGCCAGCCCCAGATCGTTGGTATAGCCCGAAATCGCGTGCCGCTCGCTGTCCAGCGCCCCGCCCAGCAGCGCCCCGACCTCGCCGGCCAGCGTGATCAGCGCCCCGGTCTTCAGCCGCTGCATCCGCGTCATGACCTGCAGCGGCTCTTCATCGTCGAGCGCCGGATACATGTCGATCATCTGTCCGCCGACCATGCCCCGCGCGCCAGACGCCAGCGCCAGCCGCTCCACCAGCTTGCACCGCATCAGCGCATCACGATGCGTCTCGGGCGACACCATGATCTCGAAAGCCAGCGCCTGCAGCGCATCGCCCGCCAGCAAGGCAGTCGCTTCATCGAATGCTTTATGGACTGTCGGCTGCCCGCGCCGGTAATCGTCGTCATCCATGCAAGGCAGATCGTCATGGATCAGCGAATAGGCGTGCATACATTCCACGGCCGCCGCGCCACGCAGCAGCGACTTCTCCTGCGCGCCGAACATGCGGCCCACTTCGATCGTGATGAACGGGCGCAGACGCTT
>JAUYSA010000465.1 GCA_030696545.1 Hyphomonadaceae bacterium | reverse complement strand
CTGGACTGGTAATCCCGCCGCTTCCTCAGCTTTTGCTGACAGCGGTGCTGCGCGTATTTGCGATGCTCGTGTCGAACGTTGTTTCAACATTCCAGATGCGCGCCCGCCGTCTCCCCGTGATTGGCACACGGATGATGCCGGATGCTCTGCCCCGAGTGAAGACCGACACAATCAAGGACCCCGCCGCTGCCAACCACCGCAGCCCGATAGCCCTCATCCTGAGCAGCGCACGTAGTGCGCGCCCGTCGAAGGACGAGGGCGTGCTCACCACCCTGAGCCACACCTCATCATCCCCCTCCGTCTCGCGTGCTGCGCACGCGATCCACCTCCCCCTGCTCCGCATGGGGAGGCAAACCACCGGCGCCTTGCCTCCATCAGTGCGAAGCACTGGGGGAGGTGGCGTGCGCGCGCTTGCGCGCATGACGGAGGGGGCACACCCGCGCCGCCCTCTCTAGCGCGCCCCTAAGCGCGCACCCCATCCAGCAAACCTCGCACTCACCTGCGAGAACGCGGCTGCACGTCTGCTGCAAACCGGCTACCATGGCCGCCAATGCGCGATCCCGTCCTTTATCCCTTTTACGCCGACCTATCGAGCCTTCCCGGCGTCGGCCCGAAAGTGCGGCCGGTGCTCGCGCGCCTGATCGGCGGCGAAACCTGGCTCGACCTGCTTTTCCACTTGCCGACCAGCTGGATCGACCGCCGCAACCGCGCCTCGATCGAAGCCCTCCAGATCGGCGAAGTCTCCACCGTCACGGCTACGGTCGACCAGCTCCAGCTAAGCCGGGGCAAATGGCCAACCCGCGTCCGCCTCCGCGATGAAACAGGCTTCCTGACCCTGATCTATTTTCACGCCAACAACCAATGGCTCGAACGCACCTTCAAGGTCGGCGAAGAGGTCATGGTCTCCGGCCTGGTCGATGATTATCAGGGGGGCCGCCAGATCACCCACCCGGACCACGTCGTCAGCCCCGAAAAGGATGACGAGCTCCCGGAAGTCGAACCCGTCTATCCGATGACGGCAAATCTGACGGCAAAAGCCCTGCGCAAATTCATGGCCGCTGCGCTCGATGGGATCCCCGATCTCGACGAATGGATAGATCCCCACCTGATGAAGCGCAACAACTGGCCCGGCTTCAAGCAGGCGCTTCTCCGCCTCCACCAGCCGAAAGTCTATGATCCCGAAGCCTTCGAAACAGCACGCCAGCGTCTCGCTTATGACGAGGCCCTCGCTCGCGAAATGGCGATGGGCCAGGCCCGCCTCGCCCGCGAACGCCGATTTTCCCGCGCTATTCCCCGCGCAGTCGGAGCCGAGCGCAACATTATCGAAGCGCTGCCCTTCAAGCCGACCCGCGCCCAGATGGACGCCTACTCCGATGTTGCGATCGACATGGGCCGCCCCGTGCCGATGCGGCGTATGATCCAGGGCGATGTCGGCTCGGGCAAAACACTCGTCGCTGCTCTGGCGGCCGCGCAAGTTGCAGCCGATGGCGGCATCACCGCCTTCATGTCGCCCACCGAAGTCCTCGCCCGCCAGCAGGCCGACGCTATCGGCCGCTTCCTCGCCCCCATCGGCGTCCGCGTCGCCGCCCTCACCGGCCGCGATAAAGGCGCCGCCCGCGAAGCGATCCTCAACGATGTCCGCGCCGGCAAGATCCAGGTCCTCTCGGGCACGCAAGCGCTCTACCAGTCCGACGTTGACCTCCCCGAACTCTCGCTTGTCGTCATCGACGAACAGCACCGCTTCGGCGTGGCCGACCGCATGAAGCTTAGCGCCAAGGGCTCAAGCCCCCACATGCTGGTCATGAGCGCAACACCCATTCCCCGCACCATGGCGCTAGCGGTCCACGGCGATCTCGACATCTCGGTGATCCGCGAAAAGCCCGCCAACCGGCAGGAAGTCACCACGGCGGCTGTGCCTGATACCCGCATCGACGAAGTGATGGCCGCCGTCGCCCGCGCGATTGATCGTGGTGAGCGCGCCTTCTGGATCTGCCCCGCCGTGGACAGCGAGGACGCCGGAGACGCCTCCGCCATCCAGCGCCGGGAAGTTCTCGCCGAGATCGTTCAGGCTCCCGTCGCACTGGTTCATGGGCGCATGCCTGGCCCGGAACGCGACGCTGCACTGGATAAACTCCGTACCGGAGAAGCAGGCGTCCTTGTCGCCACCACCGTCATCGAAGTCGGCGTCGACGTTCCCGAAGCAACTATCATCGTTATCGAGCACGCCGAAAAATTCGGCTTGGCCCAGCTCCACCAGCTGCGTGGCCGAGTCGGGCGTGGCGAGAAAGCCTCAAGCTGTCTTCTGCTTTATCAGGCGCCGCTCACGGAAGCCGGCAAGGAAAGACTCGATACGCTTCGCAAAACCACTGATGGCTTCGAGATCGCCGAAGCCGATTTCAAACTGCGCGGACCTGGCGACCTTCTGGGCCTGCGCCAGTCTGGCCTGCCGACCTTCCGCGTTCTCAACATCACCGAAGACGCCAACCTGATCGAGACCGCTCGCACCGACGCGAAATCAATCCTGATGGCCGACCCTCATCTCGATGGCGCGCGCGGCCTCGCCGTGCGCCGCGCCCGCGATCTCTTCGCGCCGCGCATCGCCTCGGTCGTGTCGGAAAGCGAGTAGCTATTTCCCGATCTGGTCCGACCGGCCCGCCGCTTCCATCGCGGAAGTCTCGGTGAGAATACCGAACGAGATCACCAGCTTGGCCGCCTGCTCCACCGACATGTCGAGTTTCCGCAGCCGCTCCGGCGAAACATACACCAGCTGCCCCATCGCCGGGTTTGGCGATGCCGGAACAAGAACGGCGATCGCATCAGGCACATTGGCGACGATCTCGGGATCAGGCGTGCGGCTGGTGACAAAGCCGATCACCCAGAGACCTTTGCCCGGATATTCGACGAGCACCGCTTCCTTGAATGATGACGCATCGTTTGAAGCAAACGTCTCGATCACCTGCTTCAGCACCGCATAGATCGACCGCACCAGCGGCACTCGCGCCACCAATCTCTCGCCCGATCGGAGCGCCCAGCGTCCGAACAGGTTCGCGGCAAACGCGCCGAGCACGACGAGACCGACAACTGCCACGACGATGCCAAGGCCCGGCAAGCCGAACTCCAGATACGTCTCGGGATTCAACGCGCGTGGAATCAGCGGTTTGATGTGCCGGTCCACGAAGGACACAAAGCTCCACACCAACCAGATCGTGATGCCGATCGGGGCCGCCACCACAACGCCGGCGAAAAACCAGTTGCGCAGCGTGGTCAGCGGGCCAGCCTTGGGCTGCGGCGATCCGGGTTGTGTCGGTTTGCCTGCGGGCATCCGCGATCCTCCGTGGGCGTTGTCGCGTGATTCCGGTCGCGTGTGGCGTGAATATGGGCCCGCACCTATGCGGTTTCATGACCCGCCCGCCTTCGAGGCGCCCTATGGCTGCCATGGACGGCGGTGATCATTGGCTTTATCGCTTCGCACGAAGCCAACGGGGGTTGCGCAGATATATGCTGAAGGACCCGAAAATCCGCCGGATCGCGCTGATCGGGGGCGTGGGTCTGGTCAGCGCCGGGGTGCTTGGCGCCGTGTTTTTCCAGGATGCGCTTTTCCGCATGTCGATCATGCCGCAGGGCGGCTTCGCACAGGAAGCCGCTCCGCCACGCCCTGACTACGCCAAAGCGGAGTCCTGGGCTCTGCGCCCTGCCCAACCGCCAGCGGGCGGATGGGAGACGCCATGGGGCATCGACACCTTCTTCATTCCTCCCGCCTCCGCTTACTCCAGCGCAGGGTGGAATGTTCCGATCGAGAATGCTGAAGCGCTTGAGCGATTGGAGCAGCGCATCCTACCCAATCACGCCGGCCCGTTCCTGCAGGCCGGCCCAGTGTACGCCCCGCTTTACCGGCAGGCATCGCTTCATTCGGAGATCAATGTCGGCGGCGAGGGGGATGGCGCGTTTGCGCTCGCATACGAAGACGTGCTGCGCGCCTTCGATCATTACATCGCAAACGACAATCGCCATCGCGGCATCGTGCTCGCAGGCATTCGCCAGGGCGGACTCTTTGCGCAGCGTCTGCTCGCCGATCGCTTCCAGACTGAACCGCTGAAAAGCCGACTCGCTGCAGCTTACATAATCGATGCGGCAGTTCCGGCGGACCTTCCCGGCAAGATTGTGAGCCAGCCGCTCTGCGGCCAGTACGAGCAGATCCATTGCATTGCGACGTGGAAGACAATTCTGGCGGGCGACGACGCCTCCCGCTTCCGTGACCAATCGCCGGTGTGGACTGCTGACTGGAAGATCACTGCTTCTAAGGGAAAGCAGCTTGCCTGTCTGAATCCCCTGCGCTGGACGCTGGATGAAGAACTCTCGGCTCGCGTGGATCACCGCGGCGGAGCGCGCGCGACGAACGCCGAAGATCTGGAGCCCGCGATCATCGAGAAAGCTGTCACTGCGCGCTGCAACAACGGCGTCCTGGAAGTCGAGCGCCCCTCCGCACCGGAGCTGCAAGCTGACGGCAATGCAGGCGCACAGTACAAGACGCCCGAGCTCAACCTCTTCTACGCCGACATTGTTCCGAACCTGACCGGGCGCATGACGGCGGCGACAGCATGGCTCGACAATGTCGCGAATTCGCGCAAACCCGCCGAACCCTTGCCGCCGCCTGTAGTGTTCGAGGATGCACCCATCTACCGCCCCGATGGGCAGCCTGATCCGGTACAGTGATCGGCAAATGAAAAGGGCGGCCCGAAGGCCGCCCTGATCTTGTTCGTCGCAGATAGCTCAGACGTCCGCCGCGACTTTCGCCGACACGATCTTGCCAGGCTTTTTCGGCGGCTCGCCTTTCGGCAACGCATCAACTGCATCCATGCCGCTCAGGACCTTGCCCCAAGCCGTGTACTTGCGGTCGAGGAAGGAGGCATCGTCCAGGCAGATGAAGAACTGGCTGTCGGCCGAGTTCGGGTCGCTGGAGCGGGCCATCGAGCAGACACCACGCTGGTGGCTGACATCATTGAACTCCGCGCGGAGCTTTTCGCCCGAACCGCCCATGCCTGTGCCGGTCGGATCGCCGCCCTGCGCCATGAAGGCGTCGATCACGCGGTGAAACACCACGCCGTCATAGAAGCCCTGGCGCGCAAGTTCCTTGATCCGCGCGACATGGCCCGGCGCCTTGTCCACGAGCAACTCGATAGTAACCGCCCCGGTATCAAGCGTGAGGATCAGGGTGTTCTCTTTATCGGCTGCGCTCACGGGGTAGGCCTTTCAACGATGACTTCGACTGGAGGGAGTTGGCAGGCCTCATATGGGTCGGATGCCTTGAGCGTGGCAAGTGTCGCCGCGAATTCTGGTCCGTCTGTACGCCGGACATAAACGGTCGGACGTTTCTTTTCCGGAATGTCGGCCACCACCATGGCCTTTGTCAGTTTGTCCGCCTGCGTCGGCGAGGCAAAGCGGCCATCGCTTTCCATGGGACCGGCCTTGATGCCCTGGATCACATCCACGCCAGTCAGCGCGCGTCCCCAGACGGTGTACTTCGCATCGAGCCCATCAGGACCGACGCGCGGCTGGCGCATGAGGAAGAATTGCGTATCGGCGCTATCCGGCTCGTTCGACCGCGCCATCGACGTCACGCCAGCACAGTGCAGCCCCCATGTCTTCGCAACGGGCGGGTCTGAAATCATTGCGGTCTCGTCCGGCTGGCCCTGCACGAGGAAGCCGTCAAGATAGCCGAGCTTGTCGCCGGTTGGCGTGGCGCCGAACCACTGCACCTTCTGCTTCGTGGGATTACGCTTCCAGGTGAACTCGCCTTTCAGCGCCGGGTAGCGCGGATAGATCTGATAGACGGCATAGACCTCGCCGCCCTGCGCCATGAAGTCGTCGATGACGCGGTGGAACGGCAGCTTGTCGTAGTTGGTGTCGCGCGTGATTTTCTTGACCTGCTCGACATGGCCCGGCGCGATGTCGGGGCGGAGCTCGATCAGCACTTCCTGCTTGTTGATCATGAACTGCAGCAGGTTTTCCGGATCGACCTTGCGCCAGTTGGCCGGGTCGTCAGCTGGCCCGGCCCAAGCCGCGCCCACGCACGCTAGCGACGCCGCAGCGGCGGCCGACATCAGAACTTTTCGAAACATGCTTATTTGCCCTTTTTCGGCCCATACTTGGCGAGCAGCTTCTCGTGAACTGCCTCTGGGACGAATAGATCGGCCCTTCCGCCGAGCCGCGCAATCTCTTTCACCAGTCGCGACGACACAGCCTGATGATGCGGATCAGCCATCAGGAACACGGTTTCGATCTCGTCATTCATCCGCTGATTCATCGCAACCATCTGGAATTCATACTCAAAATCCGAAACGGCCCGCAGCCCGCGGATGATCATCTGGGCCCCGCATTGCTCGGCGAAATGCATCAGCAGATTGTCGAACGGCCTGGCCTCGATCTCGACCCCGTTGGCCAGAGGGCGCACCTCATCGAGGACCATTTTGGTGCGCTCTGCCAGCGTAAAAAGCGGCTCTTTGCCCTCGTTGATGGCGACGCCGATGATGAGCTTGTCGACCAGCTTCACGGCGCGGCCGATGATATCTAGGTGGCCGTTGGTGATCGGATCGAACGTGCCCGGATAGAGCCCTATCCGCGTGACGCTCCGCCCCGCCAGAGGAGCCCTGGCAGTAGCTGAACTACGCACGGGGCGTGGTTCACCCGCTGCCCGTCTTTCCGGCCGTCTCGTCACCGCTCTGGTCCTCCAGCCTCTCCACGGAGACCACCCGTTCACCCGCTGCAACGCGCAGCACACGAACCCCCTGAGTCGCCCGTCCCGCTATGCGGATCTGATCCACGGCGCAACGTATCAGCTGCCCCGCATCTGTCACCACCATGATCTCGTCCGACCCGCCGATCGGGAAGCTTGCGACCAGCTTTCCGTCCTTCGGCAAACGGTGGGCGATGAGTCCCTTGCCGCCTCTTCCCGTGCGGCGATAGTCGAAGGCGGAGGCGCGCTTGCCCATGCCCTCTTCCGTCAGCGTCAGAATGAACTGCTCCGCCTGCTGGAGCTGCACGAAGCGCTCTTCGCTCAGCTCGACCTCGCCATTCGCCTCGGCAGACACTGTCGCGTCGTCACCCTCGGGCGTGATATCTTCCTCGATCTCTTCGGGGATTTCTTCGCCCTCGGCGCGCCGGGCGGCATTCGCCCGCTTGAGATAAGCGCGTCCTTCGGCTGGCGTCACGTCGATCTGACCGAGCACGCTCATGGCGATCAAGGCATCGCCTGCGCCAAGCCTGATGCCGCGTACGCCGGTCGACGTGCGGCCACTGAAGACGCGTACATCTTCCACTGAGAAGCGGATGCACTGGCCCAGCGCAGTCGTCAGCAGTACGTCGTCTTCGGGAGCGCAGAGCTGGACATCGACGATCGCGTCGCTGTCGTCCTCCAGCTTCATGGCGATCTTGCCGGCGCGGTTCACCGACAGGAAGTCAGTCAGCAGGTTGCGGCGCACGCCACCCGACTTTGTGGCGAACAGGATGTTGAGCTTCGCGCGCTCTTGCTCGTCCTGCGGCAATGGCATCACCGATGTGATGCGCTCGCCCGGCTTCAGCGGCAGGATGTTGACCAGAGCCTTGCCCCGCGCCTGCGGAGCGCCCAGCGGCAGGCGCCAGACCTTCTGCTTGTAGGCCATGCCTGTCGACGAGAAGAACAGGATCTCTGTATGTGTGTCGGCGGAGAACAGACGGATGACGAAATCATCCTCCTTCGTCTCCATGCCGCCCCGGCCTTTGCCGCCACGGTTCTGTGTGCGGTACGCGGAGAGCGCTGTGCGTTTCACATAGCCGCCATGCGTAACCATGACGACCATGTCTTCCTTCTCGATGAAGGCTTCGTCCTCAAGGTCGAGATCGGCTTCGACGAACTCCGAGCGGCGCGGAACGGCAAACCTGTCCCGGAAATCGGTTAGCTCAGCCCGAATGATCGCAAGCACGCGCGGGCGAGAGCTGAGAATGTCGAGCAGGTCCTTGATCGATTCAGCAAGCCCGGAAGCTTCCTTACCGATCTCGTCGCGTCCGAGGTTGGTAAGACGTGACAGCTGCAGCGCAAGGATGGCGCGCGCCTGCTCGTCTGACAGCCGGATCTCGCCCTTGTCGCTTATCACCGTGCGACGATCTGCAATGAGGCCGATCAGCGGGCCCATGTCCATCGCAGGCCATGCACGATCCAGCAACGCGATGCGCGCCGAGTCTGGATCAGATGAATACCGGATGATGCGAATGATTTCGTCGATGTTGGCGACGGCCAGTGCCAGACCGATCAACACGTGCGCGCGATCGCGCGCCTTGTTAAGCTGGAACTTCGTGCGCCGCGCCACGACTTCTTCGCGGAAACGGATGAACGCCTGCAGCATCCCGCGCAGCGTCATCAGCTCCGGCCGGCCGCCGTTGAGCGCCAGCATGTTGACGCCGAACGACGTCTGCATCGGTGTCAGGCGGTAAAGGTTGTTCAGCACGATATCGGCGGACGAGTCCCGCTTGATCTCGATGACCATGCGAATGCCGTTGCGGTCACTCTCGTCGCGCAGATCGGCAATGCCTTCGATCTTCTTCTCTCGCACCAGCTCCGCGATCTTCTCGACCATCGCGGCCTTGTTCACCTGGAAAGGCACTTCGCTGACGATGATCGCCTCACGCCCGCCCTTCACCGTCTCGATGTCGGTCTTGGCGCGCATGATCACGGAGCCACGGCCAGTCATGAGCCCGTTGCGCGATCCCGCACGACCAATGATCAGTCCACCCGTCGGGAAGTCCGGCCCCGGAACCATGTCGAGAAGCGCCACATCCTCGATCGCCGGGTTCTCGATCAGCGCCACGGTCGCCTCGATGATCTCACCCAGGTTGTGCGGCGGGATGTTAGTCGCCATGCCGACGGCGATGCCGCCTGCGCCATTGACCAGCAGGTTCGGGAAAAGCGCCGGCATCACGCTCGGCTCTTTTTCCTTCCCGTCATAGTTGTCGACGAAGTCGACCGAGTCTTCGCGGATGTTCGCGACCAAGCCCATTGCGGCCTTGGTCATACGGCATTCTGTATAACGCATGGCCGCCGGCGGATCGTTGTCGATCGAGCCGAAGTTGCCCTGGCCGTCGATCAGCGTCAGGCCCATCGAGAAGGGCTGCGCCATGCGCACCAGCGCATCATAGACCGACTGGTCGCCGTGCGGGTGGAAGCGCGCCAGCACGTCGCCCACGGCGCGCGCCGATTTCGAATACGACTTGTCCGGCGTCATGCCGATGTCAAACATCGAATACAGGATGCGCCGGTGAACCGGCTTCAGCCCGTCGCGCACATCCGGAAGCGCGCGCGACACGATCACGCTCATCGCGTAGTCGAGGTACGATTTCTTCAGTTCGGCGGTGATCGAGATAGGCGCAATTTCGCCCGCGCCGTTCGCCCCTGAAGAGGCGGGTTTGTCAGGAGTGTCGGTCAAGCAGGAAACGTCCAGAAAGAGGGCGGCGTATCCGCCGGGATTCGATCGCTCTTTCTAGCCCATTTGTGCGTCGCCGCACAAACGTTTCGGACGGTTGATCCACAGGCCTCACGCATTGTTTTTGCGAGAAAATCCGGGGATTCTGCCTTCAGGCGCCGAACGCTGCACTTTGAAGCGCCGCCAAGGCCTCTTTCAGCCCCGGAATCCTCCCATTTCGCGACGACGCCCTGCCCTTAGTTGAACGTCCATCTGGCGCTTAGCAGGCCGAGCACCTGCGAATTGCGCCGCTCGGTTTCGATGAAATCGAGAGGATCGGTATCACGGGGTCCCGTATAGACCCGCCGCTCGATGTTGAAGCTGTACGGATCGAAATTGTTCAGCTCAGCCCGCAGCGTGAAGTCCGGGTCCGGCTTCCATTCGATGAATGAGCTGAAGAAGTCGCGAAGCCTTAGGCTCTCGACGCTGGCTCCCTGGTAATAGCTCTCGCGCCACCCCTGGAACCATCCAAGTCCCACGGTGAGATTGTACTCGGGAAGGTCGTGCCGGTAACTGAAGTTGATGTCTTCCGGCCGCTGACCTGAGATGCGGCGCTTCTCGCCGGTCAGCGGATCGGTGACTTCGCTGTTCTCCCACAGAGATTCGATCTTCAGCTCGGCGCCCTTGATGCCGATTTTGTTGAGCGGAAGCGTGAGGTTGAACGACACCACATCGTTTGTACCATTACCGATATTGCCCGGACCCGAGACGAACACTTCTGTGTCTGGCGTGCCGTCATTGTCGGTATCCACCTGCACCCGGCGCGGGAACACATCGACCACGTCTGAGATATCTTCGTGGCGCAGAGTTAGTACGGCGGCCGCGCCTTCCCAGAACCGCTTCTCGTAAGCAGCCTCATAAACCCAGCTCTTGTTCGGTTCGAGGTCTGAGTTGCCAGTATCCTGCAGGCCGGTGTTGAGATCGACCTCCGACGCGAAGTCCTGGAAGTCCAGCTGTCCTACTTCACGCTCAATGCGCAGACGCAATTGATCGTCCTCAGTCGGCGACCACGAGGCGAGCAAGCGGGGCTTCGAGTAGGTGAACGAGCGCTCCTTATCGATCTGGCCGGATTGCTCAATCGTTGACTGCTCGACGCGCAGGCCGGCCTCCAGCGACCATTGCTTGGAAGGCCTCCACGACATCTGGCCAAACAACTCTCCACGCAGCTCCTCCACCAGCACGTCGGAGGCGTCGAGGGTCTGCGGCGCGCCGTTCAAGGCTAGCGCTACCTGCTGATCGCGATAATTGTAGGCAATCTCGCCGCCCCCTTCGAACGAGAGTTCGGGAGACATGCTGTAGCGAAGGATCGACCGGCCGATCCTTTCGCCCGCTTCAGCTTCGATCTGGAACAGTTGCGACGCGTCGGGGTCCACGCCTGTCGGGTCTTGCGCAAATCCCGTGGCGTCCAGCGTTCCAACGGAGAGCTTCAACAGGCCGAGCGTCTCCCACTCCAGTTCGGGCGACAGTCTGGTGATATAGTTGACGCCAACCTCACCGCGCTGGTTCGCCGAACGGCTGACATATTGCTCGTCGGTCAAACCCGAACGGAAGCGCTGCTCGTTCTTGAATTCGTCGTGCGAGATCAGCCCGTTGACGCTCAACGTACCGCCAAGCTGGGGACCTTTGTAACTGCCGCGCAGGGCGTGGCTGAAGCCGTCGCCTTCCGTGATCGAATTCTCGTAGAGATCGAGGCCGCCTGTGACGGGGTCAACCGTGGTGCGCCAGCCCGAGCCGACGGAGTCGTCCATCGAGACGCCGCGGCTGAAGCCAAACTCGAACTGATCTTCGCCTATGCGGCGGGTGGCGGAGTAATTCACGCCCGGAATCGTTTTTCCCGTCTCGGCGAAAAGGAAGCTGCGGACGCCGAACACCTGCTGGAACGTATCAACCGTCTTGCGGACCACGTTGGCGACAACCGTCTGGCCCTGCATGTCGATGCCCGGAACGCTGCCCCGAATGACCTCGATGCGCTCGACCTGATCGATGGGAATCCGGCCCAGCGTGTCGCCAAGCGAGTCGGTCTTGATGGTGGGCCGCTGCCCGTCGATCAGCACATTGCCGGCGGCGCCCGCAAATCCACGAACCTGATCGTTGCCTTCGAAGGTAAACCCGGGAAGGCGCTGGATCATCTCCAGCGCGGTGTTCGGACGTGCCGCAGCGAAGTCTGCTGGCGTGTACGAAATGACGCCCTGCCGATCCGCTACAGCTTGCCCGTCCGCAGCCGGCTGGCCCTCTTGGGCAAACGCTGGAACAGCAAAAGCCGCGACGAGAATTGACGCGAAACTAATAGAATAGTAGTTCGGCATTTGCGTCTCCGCATTCAGCGGACTGAATTGCCGCCTGACCCGATTTTATCGATAATCGATAAAATCTCGGGCCGCAAGCGATAAACGCTCTGCCTAATCCAGATCTTCCACGGCCGTTTCCGGCCCCAGCTTCTGCGAGAGCGAAGCCGCGAGAAACTCGTCGAGATCGCCATCAAGGACGCCCGCCGTATCCGACGTCTCAACGCCCGTGCGCAGATCCTTGACCATCTGATAGGGCTGCAGGACGTAAGAGCGGATCTGCCGGCCCCAGCCGATCTCGGTCTTGGAGTCGGCTTCGGCCTGCGCCACGGCTTCGCGCTTCTTCAATTCCATCTCATAGATCCGTGCGCGCAGCATGTCCCACGCCTGCGCGCGGTTCTTGTGTTGCGAGCGCTCCGCCTGCACCGCCACGACGATGCCGGTGGGAATGTGCGTAAGGCGAACAGCCGAGTCCGTCTTGTTGATGTGCTGGCCACCCGCACCCGAGGCGCGATACGTATCCGTGCGCACATCCTTGTCCTGGATGTTCACCTCGATCGTGTCATCGATCACCGGATAGACCCACACCGATGCAAAGCTCGTGTGACGGCGAGCATTCGAGTCATAGGGCGAAATACGCACGAGCCTGTGCACGCCACTTTCGCTCTTCAACCAGCCATAGGCGTTCTCGCCCTTGATCAGCATGGTGGCTGACTTGATGCCAGCGGTCTCGCCCGCGTGTTCGTCGATCTCTTCGACCTTCATGCCGTGCGCGTTGGCATAGCGCACATACATGCGCCGCAGCATCGAGGCCCAGTCCTGGCTCTCTGTTCCGCCAGCGCCCGCGTTGACCTCGATATAGCAATCGTTCGCATCGACTTCGCCGGAAAGCAGAGCTTTCAACTCGGCCTGCTTGGCCCTTTCGACCGCTGCGCGAATGCTGGCGTCAACCTCTGCCAGCGTGGCCTTGTCGCCCTCCGCTTCCGCCATCTCCCACAGCGTTTCGGCGTCGTCTGCCTCGCGCTCGAGTATGCGGATGTCGTTCATCGCGGACTCGATGCGTGTGCGTTCGCGCATCATCGGCTGGGCCTTGACGGGATCGTTCCAGAAGTCAGGGCGCTCAGAGAGAGCGTTCAGCTCCGCGAGGCGTTTTTCGGCGACGCCCCAGTCAAAGACGCCTCCTGAGCAAGCCGATCGACTGCCGGATCGTCTCGATCATGTTCTCGAGTTCAGGAGTCATTGCTTGCTCTCGGGCCGGAAACGCCGCGTGTGTGGACGTGAGCGTCTAGTAGTTGCCGTCCTCGAATGTCAATTCTTCCTTCGGCTGGGTCGGATCGACAGGCTGGTTCGGATCAGCGGGATTGCTGGTCGTGACCGCTTCCGTTCCCGGCTGCGCGATGACCTGGCCATCCGGCGTCGCCGACGCCGACTCGTCGCCCGCTCCCATCTTGCTGTAGTCGACGCGATAGCCGTCAGCGCCGACTGGCACGTCGCAGCGGTCAACCGGAGCCGAGCCGGGGCGGAAAGCTTCAGTGATGATCAGGCGCGTATCCGGCGCCGGCTGACAGCCGCTGTCAGCATCAACCTCGACCAATTCGACACCATCCGGGATGCGGAAGTTGACGGCCGGGCGATCTTTCAAAGCCGCCAGCATGAAGTCGCGGAAGATCGGCGCCGCCACACGGCCGCCGCTCTCGCCCTCGCCCATATTGCGTGGGCTGTCGAAACCAACCCAGACGCCCACGACGAGATCCGGGCTGAAGCCCATAGTCCAGGCATCGAACTGGTCGTTTGTTGTGCCGGTCTTGGCAGCGACTGGTTTCCCGACAGCACGGATGATCGTGCCGGTGC
>JAUYSA010000453.1 GCA_030696545.1 Hyphomonadaceae bacterium | reverse complement strand
TCAAAGTATTTTGGCGCGATCCTAATCCGACGACTTTGACGTGTTGCCGTCAAGCCTACCTATGTGTGGCACATTCAGCCCGCTCGACGAACCTGCACTTGACTGGTGTTCGGTCACGCTTCCCTCTACTTCAGAACGTGCGAACACTTCCTCTTGTCCGGTGTCCAGCAACTGGTCGTCCAGGCACTCGTCGACGATCACCGGCTTCGTGGCCCCGTTTGTCGCGTTGAGAGCAAACTGGGCGATTAGTGCATGGTATCGATCGGCTCGTTCCAGGGGCCCCATGTGATTGGCGCCTTCGATCACCTCCAATTTGGCGCCACCCGCCTGACGGGCGATAGCGCTGCTCGCCTCTATTTTTGTGATGACGTCCATGTCTCCGCCGATGATCAACAGCGGTCGGTCCAGGGCCGCCATCGCGCCGGTCGCGTCCCAGCTGAACATGGCCAGATTGCCTCGAGCCTCGATCGCTGGCCGCGCTTTTGTCGCAAGCAGGGAAACATGTTCCAGGTCCCGGCGCGTCGCCGTTTTGCCGAACCCGAACCGCATAGCCAGATGGGTCGAGCCGCTTAGGTAGCTCTGCCACTTCGACAGCCAACTGAGTGGACTTAGCATCACGGTCAGCCACATGAGCGGCGTCAGAAGTGGCTTCTGCAGCAAGCACAGGAGGGGGGCGCCCACCATGGTGGTTAGCGGATTCCGATACGTCGTGTTGAGCAGCACGATGCCCGCGATCCGCTCTTGGCTAGTCGGATGGTCGCGGATGAGGGTCTGTATGGTCATGCCGCCGATGCTATGACCGATGAGAACGGCCGGTCGGTCCAAGGTCTCCAGCAAGCCTCCGAGGTCCTTGGCGAACCCAGCGAGGGAGACGACGCCACCTCTGGGCGCCTTGGACTTGCCGAGGCCTGGCAAGTCCCACGTCACTAGCCGAAAGCGTCCCCCAAGATCCTGGCGCGCGGCGTCCCAGAACGTGTTGTCCATGCCCCAGCCATGGGTGAGGAGCAGAATAGGCGCGTCCGCAGGGCCGTGCTGGTCAACGTAGAGGCGCGAGCCGCTGGCGCCGTCCTGAAGCGCTCCGCGACGCTCGTCCGCCATGTGCTGGCGGCCACCAACGCCGGCGAGCGCCAAGGGGAGTACAAGGCGGCCGAGAAAGGACCAACCGAGCAAAGCGCCGCCCAGCCAAAGCCGCCAGTCCTCTCGGAGAAGGACAAGCTCACCTGCTAAGTCACGGACCCAGGCTCCCTCATACCAGGACCACAACAGGTGGGCGCCGAGCGCGAGCAATGCGATCGACGCGATAGAGGCTAATAAGCGCGGTAGAGTTAGCATTTGGGAGCCCTTGGGGTGTGGCGCCCTAATCGCTCGCCCGCGCGGCCGTTCCTAAGTCAACCGAATGACATGTCTTGCAATGACGCCGAGGCTCACCGGTCAGGAACGATCGGGCCATCGACAGCTGCCGAGGCCCAGCGGGTTCGGCAGTTCCGAAGTCCGCGCCGCCGGATTTCTATCGGAAGAAGCTTAGAAGGAGCGCTGCGTTCACGGTCACCAGCGAGATCGCGATGGCCCAGTAAATTGCAGCCTGGCGTCTCGTGCTGGCGAACTCGCCCATTTGACGCCGATCGCTGGTGATGAGGATCAGCGGGATGACGGCGAAGGGAAGCTGAAGGCTGAGCACCACCTGGCTCAGCACAAGGAGTTTCCCAGTCCCTTCGGCGCCATAGATCCCGGCGATCACCGCAGCGGGAACGACTGCGAGAAGTCGTGACACCAACCGCCTCGACCACGCCGGTATGCGCAGGTCGGTGAAACCTTCCATAACGATCTGGCCCGCTAGCGTTCCGGTGACCGTGGAATTCTGACCTGCGGCAAGGAGAGCCACGCCGAAGAGGAGGCTGGCGGCGCCGGCGCCCAACATGGGGGTGAGCAGATGATAGGCCTCCTCTATGCCCACGGCCACCGAGGCCCCGGGTCGATAGAAGGTGGCCGCCGCGAGAATGACGATGGCGGCGTTAATGAGCAGGGCGAGCGACAACGCGATGATCGTATCTGCACTGGAGAGCTTCATCGCCTCGCGCCGGCCGGCCGGTGTGCGCGGGTAGTTGCGAGACTGCACGACTGACGAATGGAGGTAGAGGTTGTGCGGCATGACCGTCGCGCCGAGGATGCCAACGGCCAGGTAGAGCATTGCAGGATTGGTGATGATTTCGCCGCTGGGAATGAGGCCCTCGGCGATGCCATGCAGGCTAGGTTTTGCGAAAACCATTTCGGCGGCAAAGCAGACGCCGATGATGACAATGAGTCCGACGATGAAGGCCTCAAGCTTGCGCACGCCGAAGCGCTGCAGAGCAAGGATAAGGAAGACGTCGAGGGTGGTGAGGCAAACCCCCGCGACGAGCGGCAGACCGAAAAGCAGATTTAGAGCGATGGCGCTGCCGATGACCTCGGCCAGATCGCAGGCCACAATCGCGCCTTCGCAAAGCACCCACAGCCCGATTCGAACCGGAGCGGCGTAACGCTCACGGCATGCTTGGGCAAGGTCGAGGCCGGTCGCGATGCCCAGCTTGGAGGCCAGCGTCTGCAACACCATCGCCAACAGGTTGGCGATCAGCGCCACCGACAGCAGGCTGTAGCCGAACGCCGAGCCGCCGGCGACGCCAGTGGCCCAGTTTCCAGGGTCCATATAACCCACAGCCACGAGGTAGCCGGGGCCGGAAAAGGCGGCAAGTTTACGCCAAAAGCCCCGATGCGGCGCGGCTTGCGGAGCGACCGCACGGGGATCGTTTCCGCCGGTCTGTCCGCCGTAGATCGGCGGTAGCAACGGAGAATGCGATGCAGTCATGAGCGACGGGCGCACGAGATTTGCGATTTGGTGTTAGGCGATAGAGAAATCACAGACCGGCGCCCGCCGCTCCGCATCAGCGGGCTTTAGCTTGAGCGACGGAGTCGTCGATATCCTCGGCGCCCCCAAGGTCTTCGCCAGTGATCAGGCCTGCACCTGGTCCCGCGCCCAGATCGACGCCGGTTTCCGGATCGATCGACGGATTGGAAAGCGTGCGTGCGGCAAGCTTATCCACCAGCCCCTCCGTCGCCTTGTCCAACTTGACTGAAGCCGTGCCGTCGCCATCATCGATGGGCATGGTCTCCTCGAGATCGTCGATCCGCTCCCACTGCTCCCCGGTGCTCCATGGCCCGACAGCGTCGCCGTCGCCTTGGGACGTGTTCACATAGACGTTCGCAAAGCGCGTGATCCCTGGCAGCTTACCGGGCGGGAAGTTGTCCTCAATGCTGTAGAGCGCCTTTTCGAAGGACTTCTGGTGAGCGATCTCGCGGGTCATCAGGAAGCCCAGCGCTTCCTTGATCCCCGGATCGTCGGTGACGTTGATTAAGCGCTCGTAGACAATCTTGGCGCGACTTTCGGCGGCGATGTTGGATCGCAGATCACAGGTCGGATCGCCACGGCTGTCGATGTAGGCGGCAGTCCACGGAACACCGGAAGAATTGGTGAGGGCGGGCCCGCCACCGTAGAGGATGGACTGAGTGTGGCTGTCGCCGCCGGCGTTGATCGCCATGTAGAGATCGGCCTCCTCCAGCGCGCCTTCGGATAGCTGAGCCTTTACGCCTTTGTTCAGCATCGCCACGATCGATCCTATGACCTCGAGATGGCTCAGTTCTTCGGTGGCGATATCGAGCAGCAAGTCCTTGCGACCAGGGTCGAGTTCCCCGAGCCCCTGGGTGAAATAACGCATGGCCGCGGCCAACTCGCCGTCGGGACCGCCAAACTGCTCGAGGAGTAAGGATGCAAGGGCGGGGTTGGTTTCGCCGACGCGCACTGTGTATTGCAGGCGCTTGTTGTGTATAAACATGAGTACTCCTGGATGGGATGATTGCTGTATTCAACCCGTCCGGAGTGCCAACGTTCCTGCATTATATCATAAGAGGTGTCTTGGAAATTGATGTGGCGTCGCTGTTGAAAGCTTATTCGACGCATCATGTTTCAGCTAGACTGTGACGGGGTGTGGAGACGGTGCGCCCGGCGTTCCGCGCTCGCGGGCAGAACTCTCAGCAGACGCGACGAGTGCTCAACCGCCCTCGCGATGGGGACGACCAACACCCCAAACCCAATCAGGCCGGTAGGGAGTGGATGGGCCCCAACGAGGGCAGGGCGATCGGCGCCTCAAAGCCAAAGAAGTCAGGCCGCTGCCTTTTGCCAGTCAGGCTTCAGAACAACCTTGGTGACCTCGTTCTGCTGCTCCTTGAACATCTTGTAGCCCTTCGGGGCGTCTTCCAGAGGAAGGCGATGGCTGATCAGGAAGGTCGTGTCGATCTTGCCTTCACCGTTCATCTCCAGCAGCGGGCGGAGATATTTGTGTACGTGGGTCTGACCTGTCCGGACCTGCAGTCCCTTCTGCATAAGTGCGCCGATCGGGATCTTGTCGCCTACGCCGCCATAGACGCCGGGGATCGAGACACGTCCGCCCTTACGACACGCCATGAGAACTTCGCGCAGCACGTGGGGGCGGTCGGTCCCGAGCTTCGTGGTCGCCTTTACCGCGTCGAGCAGGTTGTCGATCGTGAAGCCGTGGCTTTCCATGCCGACGGCGTCGATGCAGGCGTCGGGACCGATGCCGCCCGTCATCTCCATCAACGCCTCGCGCACTTTGACGTCATGGTAGTTGATGACCTCCGCGCCCATGGATTTGGCTAGATCTAGTCTGTGGGGGTAGTGGTCGATGGCGATCACTCGCGCAGCGCCCATCAACAGCGCACTCTGGATTGCGAACAGCCCGACGGGTCCGCAACCCCAAACAGCTATGGTGTCGCCAGGCTCGATGTCGCAGTTCTCCGCCGCCATCCAGCCAGTCGGGAGAATGTCGGACAGGAAAAGCACCTTTTCGTCGTCAAGGCCGTCGGGGATGACGATGGGTCCGACATCTGAATAGGGGACGCGGACATACTCCGCTTGGCCCCCGGCATAGCCGCCGGTCATGTGGGAGTAGCCGAATAGTCCGCTCATCGCGTAGCCGTACGCGACCTCTGACAGATCGGCTTTCTCGGCGGGATTGGAATTGTCGCAGGCCGAGAATTGCTGCTGACCGCAGAAGAAGCACTGGCCGCAGGCGATTACGAACGGAACGACTACCCGCTGCCCCTTTTGTAGGGTCGAGCCTGGTCCGGTCTCCACCACCTCGCCCATGAACTCGTGCCCCAAGATGTCGCCTCGGTGCATCGACGGGATGTAGCTGTCGTAGAGGTGCAGATCCGATCCGCAGATCGCCGTTGATGTGATCCTGATGATCGCATCTCGTGGATTGATAATTTGAGGGTCCGGGACGGTCTCCATGCGGACGTCGTGTTTGCCGTGCCAGGTTAGGGCGCGCATGCAGAGTTTCCTTGAAGCTGAGGATCAGGAGAAGCTGCCGCGCGAGGCGGCGTCGGGAGCTTCCGCGGTGGAGATCTCACCGGTTTCCATAAGCTGCTTGAATCGACGTAGATCGTGGCGAGCTTGAACCTTCGGCTCGCGCTGAAAGAGTTTGGCGATCAGCTTGCCGAGGTCGCCTCCTGGCGGGTCGTAGACGATGGTCGCTGTCACCATGGTGCCGCGGCCGCCCAACGCTTCGCTGAAGGTGATCTGGCCGGTGTTCTTGATGTCCGCGCCTTCCACAGAGCGCCAAGCGATCACCTCGCTCTCGACATCTTCGGTGATCTCGGAGTCCCACTCGACGGTCTTGCCGCCGGGTGCGGAGACCACCCAATGGGAGCGCCGATCGTCAGTGACGTCCACTCGCTCCACGGTCTCCATGATCCGAGCCAAGTTTCGGAAGTCGCGCCAGAATGCGTAGAGTTCCGCTCGCGGCCGGTTGATAGTGACGGTCCGCCCTACCAGCGAAGCCGCGTCCCAGCCGAGCGCTTCAGCGGCGCTCTTGGCAACGTCCCGCTGATGTACCGCCGCGGTTAGCGGCGCATCGCTCTCGCGGGCCCGCTCGACGTGATCTTCACTCATGGCAGCTCTCCCTTGTCGAGAGGAACAGAGTGGTGTGCGTGAGGTTCCTGCGGTTAACTCAAGTTAGGTTCGTCTATGGAGAGCTCTGCCAAGCTTCTTGACTGCGAGCCCTGCACGCCGACCGAACAACCGCGCCGCGCTTCGCAGGCAAACAATGCGGCGCCTTGCACAGTAGCGCTTGCGCGCTGATCTGACTTACGCGGCGACGGCGCGCAGGGCGAGCCCGCGCCGGGGCAGAAATGCTTCGTTTGGCTGCCATGGCACCGGGAATCGACTGATATACCCGCTGGCCTCAACGAGCTGCGCGCGGTCCACGAGTGTGACGTAGTTCTGCTTGGAGGAGACTAGCCCGCCCCGGCGAAGCGCTTGCAGTGTCCTGTTTAGATGAACCACGCTGAGGCCAATCACGTCGCTGACCATTTCTTGCGTAAGGGGTAGATGGAAGGTCGTGTCGGTCGCCAGCCCGACTTGGCTCAGTCGCTCGTGCGCTTCGAGCAGCATATGCGCCATGCGCTCGAAGGCGGACATACGTCCCAGTCGAACGACTTGATCGCGCAGGATAGCAACCTCGCACCGACCAGCTGCGAGCCACGCTCTTCGCAGAGGCTGGTACTCGGGCTCTGGGTTGTTCAAGCAGGTCATGAAGGGCAACCCGTCGGCGACGAGGACGCGGGTAAGCGCGACCAACGTCTCGCCAGCATCCGACGTTAGCAGTTCCCCAGGAAATCTTAGCGCGAGAATCTGCCGGCGGCCGTTGGCAAGCAGGCGCACGTCACCAACAACTCCGCCTGCGAGTAACTGGACTTCGTTGCGAGCGCCCTCCGCGAAAATCTGCGCTCCCGGTTCAAACTGGCGTCGGGTTTCATCTAAGCCGATGCTGCCAAGCGCAGCTTCGCTGACCTTCGCTCGCATGGCCGACAAGCGGCGAGCCAAAAGTTGCGAACTCCTGAGATGGTGCTGGATTATGCTGATCACGGTGCCCTCGCTTCCCGACGAGCTAAGGGGTGCCGCTCCGTGAAATCTCGCACAAATGTTAACTGTCCGAGTGCCGACCGCACTTCATGGGTCATCTTGGAATGTCGAAAAGATTTAGGTAGGTCGGATCAAACTCGGCGATCGTGGTCAGTGCGTCCCAATTGCGAATTTCAACCTGTCGCCCCCGCCACGATAGGGTTTCGGTACTGCGAAGCTCCTGGAATACGCGGTTGGCGTGGACGGCGGAGATGCCGAGGCAATCTGCGACCTCACTTTGGGACAAAGGGAACGCGAAGCGCCCTTGTTCCGCTCGGCCTGTAAGTTCTAGTCGGACGTAGAGTTCGCAAAACAGATGAGCTGTCTGTTCGAGGGCGGTGCGTTTACCGCTACCCACAAGCCATTGGCGCAAGATTGCGGCGTCGATCAATGTGCTCAGCCACAGGAGCCGCGCAACATGGGGATGACTGGCGGTCACCACTCGTAGTCGCTCGTGGGGCGCCATCGCGATGCGGCATGGTGTGAAGGTGGCGACGGAATGATCCATCACCTGCAGAGGGAAGCTATGGAGATCTACGAAGTCCCCCGGCACATGGAGTCCAACGATCTGTCGACGGCCGTCTGCCAAGGTGATGTAGCGACCTGCCCAACCCTCAAGAAGGAGGTGGGAATGCCTCTGGCGATCATGTTCACGCACGACGTCCCGGTCCGCCGGAACCTCAATGAGCTCACTGAGCACGCCGCGCATTGCGCCTTCTTCATCCGCCGTCAAAGTGTTGTCGCGGCGACGGATATTGCGCACCCAGATATCGACGCCGGGCTCTTCCATCGTGTGTCTCCCACCAGGGCACGAAAGTTCCAAGTCCGCAACGCACCCACCCAGCGGACCTGCCGGGAACGCACAACCATTCTCAAGGTGGCGCCACAGCCACCGGCCGAGTGAGGGGCGAGGGCTTCCGCCTCTATCATTTGGCTTTAATTAGAACTCGAGCTTGCAGGCCCTCCTTACTCAGTATGACCCGATTTTTCTTCCACACTGAGAACGGCGCCGTCCGTCTGGACACAGACGGGGTCGAACTCGCGAGCGAAGATGCCGCAGGGCTGGAAGCCACTGGCTTACTGGGCGCGCTGCTCGCGGACTCCCCACGTGGGTTCTGGGATGCGCGTCGGTTGACCGTCACGGTCGCTGACGCTCACGGCCAGACGCTGTTTACAGTCGAGGCGCGAACCCGGCACCACCCCCCCAGCAGCTAGGGCGCGAAAAACCGGTGGGTCGCGATCGGGCGCTCCGACAAATCGCTAACCTGCAGAGAGACATCACAGCCGTTATCGGCAAGCCTCAAGGCGAGGGCGCGCGCAGTGTGCTCGGCGTCGGCGCCGGATTGAAAGAAAGTCGGCTCGAGCGGAAGATCGCAATTCATCCACCAGCCGCCGCCCGTAGCCGGCCCCACCTTTAGAATAACCTCGGTCATTGGGTCCTCCCGCTGGCATTTAGGACCGTTCCGGTCCTGGACGCTTTCACAAATGTAGGAGTCGGTCATCGGCGTTCGAGGCGGACGCGCGCGCACTTCGCGCATAAGTTCTCGCTATTCAGCGGCGATCCCAGCCGGAACGGCTTGTAGCGGCTGAACGGTCCGCGCGTGTGTGCCTTGGATCCGCCGGAACGCCGCCAAAGCCTGCCCGGTGACCTGATCCATGTTATAGTAGCGATAGGTCGCAAGCCTACCCGCGAAGCTGACGTTCGGTGTCGCCAGCGCGAGCGCTTCATATTGTTTGAAGAGTGCTTGGTTTTCGGGCCGAGGCACAGGGTAGTATGGATCACCCTCAGCGCGGGGATACTCATAGGTGATTGTGGTTCTGTCGCTCTGCTGACCAGTGAGATGTTTATATTCACTGATGCGGGTGTATGGCGTGGCCTCGTCAGGGTAATTCACTGTGCCCACCTCCTGAAACCAGGGTTGGTCCAGGGTCTGGTGTCGGAACTCGAGGCTTCGGTATGGCAGCCGCCCGTACCGATGATCGAAATATTCGTCGATCGGTCCGGTAAAGATCAGGTGGTCGTAAATCGCCTCGTCGCGGACGTCCTCGAACTCCACGCCCACCTCTACGTCCAGACCCTTCTGGTCGAGCATGTTTGCGAACATCGCCGTGTAGCCGTCGGCGGGCATAGCTTGGAATTTGTCGGTGAAGTAGCGGTCATCGGTATTCACCCGAGTGGGGACTCGTGCAGTGACAGACTTGTCTAGTTCGGATGGATCCATACCCCACTGCTTGCGCGTGTATCCCTGGAAGAAGGTCTCGTAAAGTTCGCGGCCAACCTGAGAGATGACCACATCCTCGGATGTCCGGATCCTACCGACCGGCTCCGCGCGAGCTCGCAAGTATGCCTCGGCGTCAGCATCGGACTTCAGGTCAAGCCCATAGAAGGTGTTCAACGTCGTCCGATTGATGGGGATGGGGACGCGCAGACCATCACGCACGTTGGCCAGCACGCGATGCTCGTACGGCCGCCAGCGTGTGAACTGGGACAGGTAGGCGAACACCTCGTCCGAATTCGTATGGAAGATGTGTGGTCCATAACGGTGCATCAAGATGCCAGCTGCGTCCCTTTCGTCATAGGCGTTACCGCCGACGTGAGGTCTCCGGTCGACGAGCAGAACGCGCTTGCCGAGTTGGGTCGTCAGGCGTTCGGCGAGAACCGAGCCAGCGAACCCCGCGCCCACCACCAGATAGTCGTAGGCAGAGCGGCGGTCCGCGGGCCAAACGACGGGCGAGCCAACCGCGGCTGGGGTTTTGCCTGGCTTGGCCGACGCCTTTGAGACCAGCTCGCGCATTGATGCGAAAGTCTCGTCCCATGACATGGTCGCCAAAACAGCATCTGCTGCTTTAAGCCAATCGCCATCACCAGCGTCCAACGCCAAGGCATCCTCGCAGGCCAGGACAAAGGCTTCCGGATCTCTCGCGATCATCACCGCCTCGAGCTGGCTGTAGTGACGGGCGACGTCGGTGATCGGCGTTGACACTACAGGCCGCCCGCCTGCCAGGTATTCAGGGGTTTTGGTTGGGCTGATGAACTGGGTCGCGGCGTTCACCGCAAAAGGCATCAGCGCCACGTTCCAGCCTGAAAGGTAGGCGGGCAGCTCTGAGTACGGTTTCCCGCCAAGGAAATGGAGGTTCGGGCGCGCCGGCAATTCGGCAGGATCGATTTTGACCACGGGTCCGACGACGACAATACTCCAATTGGGTCGG